>NZ_JBNCAB010000069.1:0-39184 GCF_049805555.1 Burkholderia sp. DN3021
GGCCGCGACAGCCCGACGACGCGCGTGCCGCGGCGGTCGGACTGCAGGAAGCCTTCGGCGACGAGCTGCTCGTAGACAGCGGCCGTCGTGTTGCGCGACACGCCGAGCGTCTCGGCCAGCGCGCGCGTGCCGGGCAGCCGCGTGCCGGCGGGCATCGCGCCGCCGAGAATCGCGTCGCGCACGCGGCGCAGCAACTGGCGCTGCAGCGAGGGCGCGCCCGGCGTGCGCGCCAGCGGCGCGTCGAGCGGCAGCAACGGAGAGTCGCCGGAAGGAAAGGCAGTCGTCATCGGAACATCGCAGCGTGAAAGTGTCGGAACACGGCGCCCGGACCGTGGCACCATAAATTTGCCGGTCTGTGGCGCTTTTCATGGTACCTCGCTGCGACTACGATCGTCTGCATGCCGGCATGTCGCCGGCCGCCAACCGACGCGAGATCGACCTTGTCCACGCTCACCAACGCCTTCCAGCAACCCATCGGCCACCCCGTTCCCGACTGGTCCGCGCGCCCGCGCCCCGAGCGCATCGCGCTCGAGGGCCGCTACTGCCGGCTCGAACCGCTCGACGCCGAGCGCCACGCGGCCGATCTGTACGCCGCCTACGCGCAGGCGCCCGACGGCAGCGACTGGACCTATCTCGCGCACGGGCCGTACGCCGACGAGTCGGGCTACCGCGACTACGCGCGCGGCGCGCAAGCGAGCGCCGATCCGCTGCACTACACGGTGATCGACGTTGCCACGGGCCGCGCGGTCGGCACGCTCGCGCTGATGCGCATCGATCCGGCCAACGGCGTGATCGAGGTCGGCTCCGTCACGTTCTCGCCGCTGCTCAAGCGCACGCCCGTGTCGACCGAAGCGCAGTACCTGCTGATGAAGTACGCGTTCGACACGCTTGGCTACCGGCGCTACGAATGGAAGTGCGACGACCTGAACGCGCCGTCGCGCAAGGCGGCCGCGCGGCTCGGCTTCCGCTACGAAGGCACGTTCCGGCAGGCGATCGTCTACAAGGGCCGCAGTCGCGACACCGCGTGGTATTCGATCGTCGACGGCGAATGGCCGGCCGTGCGCGCCGCGTTCGACGCGTGGCTCGCGCCGGAGAACTTCGACGCACACGGCGAGCAGCGCCAGTCGCTCACCGCGATCCGCCACGCGCAGGCGAACGCGCGCGACGCGGCCGCCCGCGCGAACGACGCGACGCGCGTCACGGTGCGCCCGCTCGTCGCCGCCGACGAAGCTGCGTGGCGCCCGCTGTGGCAGGGTTATCAGAAGTTCTACGACACCGCGCTGAGCGATGCCGTGTTCGCGACGACGTGGGCGCGCCTGATGGATCCCGCCGAGCCGATGTTCGCGCTCGGCGCATTCGACGCATCGGGTGCGCTGGTCGGGATCGTGCATTCGATCTACCACCGCTCGTGCTGGACCGAAGGGCCATACTGCTACCTGCAGGACCTGTACACGGCGCCCGACGCACGCGGGCAAGGCGCGGGCGGCGCGCTGATCGAGGCCGTGTACGAACGCGCCCGCGAAGCCGGCGCGAGCCGCGTGTACTGGCTCACGCATGAAACCAACACGACCGCGCGCGCGCTGTACGACAGGCTCGCGAACAATGCCGGGTTCATCCAGTACCGGCACGATCTGAAGAAGTAACGCGGCGCAGCGGCCGGCCGGCGTTCAGTCGAGAACGTCGGCCGGATCCCGCGTCGTGTCGTCCTCGGGCGCAACGTCCGCCCGCGCCGCGCCGGCCGCGCCCGACACCGATGCCGGGCAGATCATCTCGTCGCCATTCGCGGGCACGGGCCGCCGCACCGGCCGGAACACCGGCTCGCCGGGCTCGATCGGCCGCCCCGAGATCGCACAGCGGCCGGGCTGCAACGCGACGCGCAGGCGCCAGCGCTGCTCGCCGTAATGGCAACGGCCGCTCTCGACCCAGCGAATCAGCAACCCGTCGTCGCCGGCCTCCAGCACCGTGACGAACAGTTGCGGGCGCAACGGCGACACCGCGGCCGCGGCGTGCTCCCGAACCGGCGCGCGGCCGCTCGTCACGAGCGGATGCGCGACGCCGCCGCCGTGCAGTGGCATCGCATCGCGTTCGCCGAACGACGGCGCATCGCACGACAGGTCTTCTTCGCAGATCAGGCTTTCCATGGTGTTCGGCATGCTTGACGGATTGACGTGCGGGTTGAACGGCACCGGTGCCGCGCTCTGCGCCGGCCCATCGGTTCGCGCAACAGCGACAGGCCGATCGCCGCACCGGCGACGGCGGCCGCGAGCATCAGCCCGATGCCGCCCGACCAGCCGAACGCGCCGACATCACGCCGAACACGCCGACGAACGGAAACACCGACATGATCCCGCTCAGCGATGCGAGCGAGCCGCCGAACTCGTGCTGAAGCGACGGCAATGCGATCGTCGCCTTGCCGACGTGCAACGCCGACACGATGCTCGCCAGCACGACGTTCGCGACGGTGGCCCGGTAACTGCGCGCAGGCAGCGTGGCGGCGTTGGCCGCGACGGGCGATTCGGTCATCTCCACCTCCGTTGGGGCCGCCGCGCGCAACGGGATGTCTCACGCGGCCGCGATCAGACTGGCGCACATGATACAAATTGAAGTTAACTTCAAGTAAAGGGAAAGTTGCGCAACGATGCGTTTCGCCGATCGCTGTAATGGGCCGGCGCGACAGCGACGGCATCCTGATCTAAGCTGTCGGCTTCGCCCGACAACGTTGCGCACCTACGCATGCCGACCGCCTCCCCCGCTCCCGACGTCACGCTTCCGCTCGACTTGGCCTGGTCGACCTTCTCCCACCGCAGGGCCGCCGTGCGCACCTTCATCGCCGGGTACTGCGCCGCGCGCAACCGGCGCGACGCGCCGCTGCACGACAGCCCGGACGGCCAGGTCGTGCGGTTCGACGCCGGCATGGGCCGGCCTTTCGAGCATTTCATGATCGAGGGTGCGCCCGCGCGCAGCGACGGCCCGTTCGCCGTCGGCGCATGGATCACGCGCTATGGCGCCGCGCCGTTGCCGCTTGCGCTGCAAGGCAGGACGCGCCGGCTGTCGGACGAGCATTTCATGGCCGCCGATATCGGCACGCTGTCCAGCGACGACGCACTCGCGGAAGCACTCGCCTGTCACACGCCGGACGACATCGCGGCGTTCAATGCGAGCGCGTCATTCCCGCCGTTCCAGCGGAATCCGGCCGCGTTCCTGTTCGCGCACCGGTTGGACGGGCAAATCGCGGCCACCGCGCGCTACGGCTTCGCGTCGGCGCGCGATATCGTCGTCGACCGGGTCGGGACGGCGGACGCATACCGGCGCCGTGGCCTCGCCATGCAACTGCTCGCCGCGATCGTCGCGCACGCACGCCAACATGGCGCGCGGCGCGTGTGGCTCGTGTCGACCGAGGCTGGTCAGCCGCTGTATCGCGCCGCCGGATTCACGCCGCTCGCACCGGTCGCGGTGGACGAAGTCGTCGCCTGAGCGCGCTTCGCCCCACGCCAGCCATCCCCGTTCGTCTCGCGATCCGTCTCATTGCGCTGAGACGAATGTCCCGGCGTCTCATCCGGCCCGCGACTTCGCAATCGCAGCAAACTTCACGCATGACTCCCGTCATATCGCTTCCTGCAAACGTGTAGCGCAATGGTGCGTCGCAAACTTCCAACCCTCGCCGACCACCCCGCACCGCCCCGATTCATGCTGGCCCCGTTCCTGCATACCGTTCGATCGCGCAATCGCGCGACGGGCGCACCGGCAGCGACGCCTCACGCCCGACGACAACCTGACGGAGACAGCAACGTGAGTACACCGGCACCGACTACCGCCCGCAGCATGAAAGCCGCCGTCTGGCGCGGCCGCCACGACATCCGCGTCGAAGAGGTTCCCGTTCCGGAGCGCCCGCCGGCCGGCTGGGTCACGATTCGCGTGCACTGGTGCGGCATCTGCGGCTCCGACCTGCACGAATACGTCGCGGGGCCCGTGTTCATCCCGGTCGATGCGCCGCATCCGCTGACAGGACTGAAGGGCCAGTGCATCCTCGGCCACGAGTTCAGCGGCGAGATCGCCGAACTCGGCGCGGGCGTGACGGGCTTCGCGATCGGCGACCGCGTGACGGCCGACGCGTGCCAGCATTGCGGCACATGCTGGTATTGCAGGCACGGGCTGTACAACATCTGCGAAAACCTCGCGTTTACCGGGCTGATGAACAACGGCGCGTTCGCCGAATACGTGAACGTGCCGGCCGAACTGCTGTACAAGCTGCCCGACGACTTCCCGACCGAAGCCGGCGCGCTGATCGAACCGCTCGCGGTCGGGCTGCACGCGGTGAAGAAGGCCGGCAGCATCGTCGGGCAGACCGTCGTCGTGGTCGGCGCGGGCACGATCGGCCTGTGCACGATCATGTGCGCGAAGGTCGCGGGCGCCGGGCGCGTGATCGCGCTCGAAATGTCGGCAGCGCGCAAGCAGAAGGCGCTGGAGGTCGGCGCGAGCGTCGTCATCGATCCGAAGACATCCGACGCGATCGCGGAAGTCAAGGCGCTGACGGGCGGCTACGGCGCCGACGTGTCGTTCGAGTGCATCGGGCACACGGCCACCGCGAAGCTGGCGATCGACGTGATCCGCAAGGCCGGCAAGTCGGTGATGGTCGGCATCTTCGAGGAGCCGACGTCGTTCAACTTCTTCGACATCGTGTCGACCGAGAAGGAAGTGATCGGCTCGCTCGCGTACAACGGCGAATTCGCGGACGTGATCCGCTTCATCGCGGACGGCCGCATCGACGTGCAGCCGCTCATCACCGGACGCATCGCGCTCGGCGACATCGTCGCGCACGGCTTCGAGGAACTGGTCAACCACAAGGACCGGAACGTGAAGATCATCGTCCAACCCGCCGTCGCCTGACGGCGCATGCGGCCGCGGCAACGATTCGTGCCGCGGCACGCGTGCCGTTGTTCCACGCGAAAGCATCGCCACGCGCCCGGGCGACGCATCCGATTGCCGACAATTCCCCTCCAGCGCCCTGTTCCCTGCTTTCGTCATCCGAAGCGGACCTCGTGCCGCTTTCCGTTCGGATACGAAGATTAAAAGCATTCGCAATCCAAACCATTAGCCGCAATGCGCCCCCGCCGAACAAGCGCCCCGGTGTCGACAGAAACGTGGCGCGACGCGATCCTCCGCTGCACGGCGCGATCCGGCTTCCCGGATCACGCAGCCGGCCGCGGCCAATGCATGAAAAACGCGCCGGCCGCAAACGGCAGTTGCAACGCCGCAGCCCGACGCGATTCTTCGATATACTGAACCGAACCCTTTTCAGGGCAACCGCGGGCAACCACGCCCGTTGCGCGTTCGCCCCAACCTGCGTGGAATTGCGTACCGTGAAACCGCGAGCCGGCCTGATTCTCGAACTCTTCGTCAACCTGCTGCTGCCCTGGGTTGCGTACCGGGTCGCGCATCCGTATTTCGGCGAAACCGGTGCGCTGTACGCGTCGGCGGTTCCGCCGATCATCTGGTCGATCGTCGAATTCGTCCGCTCGCGCCGCGTCGACGCGGTGGCGGCCGTCGTGCTGCTCGGCATCGCGCTGTCGATCGCCGGCATGGCGCTCGGCGGCAGCCCGCGCACGCTGCTGATGCGCGAATCGCTCGCGTCGGGCACGATCGGCATCGTGTTCCTGCTGTCCCTGTTCCGCGAACGTCCGCTGATCTTCTATCTCGCCCGCGCCACCGTCGCGCGGGAAATGGCCGGCGGCGCCGCGCACTTCGAATCGGTCTGGGCCGCACAGCCGGGGCTGCGGCAGATGCTCCGCCGGATGACCTTCGTATGGGGCGCCTTCATGACGCTGGAGATGCTGCTGCGCTGCTGGATGGTCGTGACCTGGCCCGTCGAGCGCGTGCTGGTCGTGTCGCCGATCATGGGCTACACCGTGTTCGGCTGCCTGCTGATGTGGACGTTCTGGTACCGGCGGCGGATGCGCGTGCGCAACAGCGTCGACATCCCGACCCGCGACGGCGTCACCGAGGTCGCCGGCCGCTGACGGCCGACCGGCCGGCGCCGGCCCGGCGGCAAGTCGCCGCGCCTGCTGTATGATGCGCGGCGTCTTGTCCGACCTATGCGTTTCCTGTCATGTCCCTTTCGCTCCTTCCGTGCGCCACGATCTGGCTCGCCCTGTTCGCGGCCGCCGCACTCGTGTGGCATCGCCCGCAGCACGGCCTGAGCCTCATTCTGGCCGTGCTCGGCTATGCCGACGCGCTGGCGTTCGGCAAGCTCGAGCCGATCGCGCTGGCGCCGCTCGCGCTGCTGGCCGCGGCCGCGTGGGGCGTGTCGCCCGCGCGCCCGCTCGCGGTGCGGATCGCCGCGCATGCGGTGTTTGCCGCGCTCGCGATCGCGCTGAGCCTGCACCTGATCCCCGGTTTCCACAATCCGCTCGTGATCGCCCCGACGCGCTTCACGCCGGACGCCGTGCCGTTCACGATGTACCTGAATCTCGACAAGCCGCTGGTCGGCCTGTGGCTGCTGTGGGTGCTGCCGTGGGTCGCACCCGACGTCGCGCTGTCGCGAGCGCTGCGCACGGGCGCGGTGGCGGCCGTCGCGACGGCGGCCGCATGCCTGGCCGGCGCGCTCGCGTTCGGGATGGTCGGCTGGGCGCCCAAATGGCCGGCATCGGGCTGGCTGTGGCTCGTGAACAACCTGCTGCTCGTGACGCTCGCCGAAGAAGCGCTGTTCCGCGGCTACGTGCAAGGCGGGCTGACGCGCGCGCTCCGCGCGTTCGCATGGGGCCCGTGGGCCGCGCTCGCGATCGGCGCGGTGCTGTTCGGCGCCGCGCACGCGGCCGGCGGCTGGCAATGGATCGTGCTCGGCACGGCGGCCGGCGTCGGCTACGGCCTCGCGTGGCGGCGCGGCGGACTGCTCGCCTCCGCGCTCGCGCATGCGGGGCTGAACATCGTCCATTTCGGCCTGTTCACCTACCCGATGCTCGACGCCGCGCGCTGATCCCGGCGCGCGGCGAGATAACGCGCTCAGTTGAACCCGGCGATCGCATGCGGCACGTACGGGCCTTCGAGCGTGGCGATCTCGTCGTCGGTCAGTTTCAACTCGAGCGCGCCGAGCGCATCGTCCAGTTGCTGCGGCTTCGAGATGCCGACGATCGGCGCGGTGACGCCGCGCTTTTGCGCGACCCATGCGAGCGCGACCTGCGCGCGCGGCACGTTGCGCGCGGCGGCGATCGCCGCGACGGCGTCGACGACCGCCTTGTCCGCATCGGCCGTCGCGTCGTACAGCCGCTGGCCGACCTCGTCCTTCTGCTGCCGGTCCGACGATTCGTCCCAGTTGCGCGTCAGCCGGCCGCGTGCGAGCGGGCTCCACGGAATCACCGCGATGCCCTCGGCTTCGCACAGCGGCAGCATTTCCCGCTCTTCCTCGCGATACAGCAGGTTCAGGTGGTTCTGCATGCTGACGAAGCGGGTCCAGCCGTTCTGCTTCGACGTGTACAGCGCCTTCGCGAACTGCCACGCGAACATCGACGATGCGCCGATATAGCGCGCCTTGCCGGCCTTCACGACGTCGTGCAGCGCCTCGAGCGTCTCCTCGATCGGCGTGCCGTCATCCCAGCGATGAATCTGGTAGAGGTCGACGTAATCGGTGCCGAGCCGCTTCAGGCTCTGGTCGATGTCGGTCATGATCGCCTTGCGCGACAGGCCCGCGCCGTTCGGCCCCGGCCGCATCCGGTAGAACACCTTGGTCGCGATCACGATGTCGTCGCGCTTCGTGAAATCGCGCAGCGCGCGGCCGACGATCTCCTCCGACGTGCCGTCCGAATACATGTTCGCGGTATCGAAGAAGTTGATGCCGGCTTCGACCGCCCGCTGGATGATCGGGCGGCTTTCCGCTTCCGGCAGCGTCCACGGATGCGTGCCGCGCGACGGCTCGCCGAACGTCATGCAGCCCAGCACCAGTTTCGATACTTCCAGCCCGGTCGACCCGAATTTCACGTATTCCATCGCACGCCTCGTCATTGAAGTTGAGCTTGCGGCCGGATGCGCGCCGCCGTTCGGCGCGCAGGGCGCGAACGGTGCGCCGCGCATCCGCCAGACGTGGCATGTTATCCCGCGCCGCGCAAACGCGTATGACGCGCACGCGGGCACACCGTGCGCCCGGGCGCAATGCGGGAAAGGACGGGCGGGTTACTTGACCTGGTCGGCGATCGGCTGCAGGAACGCGGAGAAGCCGGTCAACATGATCTGCACGCCGATGCACAGCAGCAGGAACGCCGACACGCGCATCGCGACCTTGGTGCCTTCGGTGCCGAGGTAGCGCGACAGCAGCGCGGCGCGGCTGTAGGTTTGCCAGATCACCACGGCGACGAGCACGGACACGGCAATCGATACGATGCTCGACAGCATGAACTCGGACAGCTTGTGCGTGCGGTTCGCGTTCAGCGCGATCGCGGTCGAGATCGAGCCGGGACCGACCGTCAGCGGCACGGTCAGCGGGAAGAATGCGCGCGTCATGATCGCGTTCGCATCGATCGGCTTGACCGGCATGTCGCCGCCGCCCGGCACGTCGGGCTCGTTCAGCATCTGCCAGCCCGCCACGGCGACCGCCAGGCCGCCGCCGATCCGCAGCGCCTCCATCGAGATCCCGAAGAAATGCAGCACGGGCGTGCCGGCGAAGAACGCGACCATCAGCACGATGAACGCGTTGAACGCCACCTTCCTCGCGAGCAGGTCGCGCTCGTGCTCGGTGAGCGCCTCGGTCCGCTCGAGAAACAGGAACGCGATGCCGATCGGATTGATGATGCCGATCAGGCCGGTGAAGCCGAACAGGATCTCGGAGATAAGGCGGTTGACGATCATCGGGCGAGGAATCGGTCGGGGCTGGGCCGGCAGCGTGCCGGGGGTCACGCATTGTAGAGCAAGCGCCCGCGCCCGAGACGCAAAATGCGGCCGGGCGCGCTTAGCCGCCGATCGTCGCGGTTTTTCCTTACTCGGCGCCCGCTTCCCACGCCGGCGGCCGCTTCGCGAAGAACGCGGCGAAACCCTCCTTCGCCTCCGGCGTCGCCCGCACGCGGGAGATCGTCTGCGCGGTGAACGCCGCGCGCTCCGCCGACGGCGGATACTCGCCGATCGCGTCGAAGAAGCGCTTGATTTCCATCAGCGCGTTCGGGCCGTTGCGAGCGAGTTCGGCGAGCGTCCGTTCGAGCGCTTCGTCAAGCGCATCGAGCGGCACGGCCTGGTGGATCAGGCCGATCGCGACGGCTTCGCCGGCGGCGAGCTGCGTCGCGGTCAGCGCGAGCCGGCGTGCCTGGCGCTGGCCGACCGCCTCGACCAGATACGGGCCGATCACGGCCGGCAGGATTCCGAAACGCGCCTCGCTCACCGAAAAGCGCGCATGGTCGCTCGCGATCACGATGTCGCAGGCCGCGCACAGGCCCACGCCGCCGCCGAACGCGTGCCCCTGCACGCGTGCCACCGTCGGCTTCGGGCATTGCCGGATCGCGCGCATCATCGCCGCGAACCGCTGCGCGTCGCGCAGGTTCGCTGCCGCATCGTTCGCGCTTGCGCGCTGCATCCATTGCAGGTCGGCGCCCGCACAGAATGCGCGGCCGTCCGAGCGCAGCACGATCGCGCGCACGTCGTCACGCCGGCCGAGCGCCGTGAATGCGTCGGTCAGCTCGGCGATCATCGTCTCGTCGAATGCGTTGAGCACGTCGCCGCGCTGCAGCGCCACGGTCGCAATGCCGCGCGCATCGACCGCGACGGCCAGGGTCTTCAATCCATCCATCGAACAGGTTTCCTCGGGTAGAACGGCAAACATCGGAATCAGGCGGCTAGGGCCTTCACGCTAATAACGGGCTTGCGAACGTGGGGGGGGGGGCGCGCGGGGCGGCCGGCCCCGCGCCCCCGGGGCGCCGCCCCCCCCCTCCCCCCCCCCCGCGCGCGGCGGGGCCCCCCACAAAACACCCCCCCCCCCCCCCACACCGCGGCCCCCCAACCCCACGTTCCCCTGTTTGGAAAAAATCATTCGTGGGGCTGGCCCGTTATTAGCGTGAACAGGCCCTAGCGGCGGTCGATCACGCGCCGGGCCTTGCCGGTCGCGGTCGCGGGAATGCCGCCCGCTGCGAGCACCGTCACGCCGGACGACACGCCGACCATCGTCTTGATCCGGTGCTGCAGCTCGCGCGCGAGCGCCGCGCGATCGCTTTCCGTAACGGACGCCGCAGCCTCGGAGCGCAGTTCGACCGCGAGGTCGAGCCGGTCCATGTGGCCGTCGCGCGACAGCGTGATCTGGAACTGGCCCGACAGCGCCGGCAGCGCGACGACGATCTCCTCGATCTGGCTCGGGAACACGTTCACGCCGCGCACGATCAGCATGTCGTCGGAACGGCCGGTGATTTTCGCGAGGCGGCGCATCGCGCGCGCGGTCGGCGGCAGCAGCGCGGTGAGATCGCGCGTGCGGTAGCGGATCACCGGCATCGCTTCCTTCGTCAGCGACGTGAACACGAGCTCGCCGTGGCTGCCGTCGGGCAGCACTTCGCCCGTGACGGGATCGATGATCTCCGGGTAGAAGTGGTCTTCCCAGATCACCGGGCCGTCCTTCGACTCGACGCATTCGCACGCGACGCCCGGGCCCATCACTTCCGACAGCCCATAGATGTCGAGCGCGTCGATGCCCACGCGCGTCTCCACTTCCTCGCGCAACGCCTGCGTCCACGGCTCGGCGCCGAAGATGCCGATCTCCAGCGACGACTCGGCCGGGTCCATCCCCTGCCGCACCATCTCGTCGATCAGGTTCAGCATGTACGACGGCGTGACGAGGATGATCTTCGGCTCGAAATCGCGGATCAGTTGCACCTGCTTCTCGGTCTGCCCGCCCGACATCGGCACGACCATGCAGCCGAGCCGCTCCGCGCCGTAATGAATCCCGAGGCCGCCCGTGAAGAGGCCATAGCCGAACGCGTTGTGCAGCGTGTCGCCCGGGCGGCCGCCGGCCGCGCGGATCGAACGCGCGGTCACGTTCGCCCACGTGTCGATGTCGCGCGCCGTGTAGCCGACCACGGTCGGCTTGCCCGTCGTGCCGCTCGACGCATGCACGCGCACGACCTGCTCGCGCGGCACCGCAAAGAGCCCGAACGGATAGTTGTCGCGCAGGTCGTTCTTCGTCGAGAACGGGAATTTCGCGAGATCGGCGAGCGTCTTCAGGTCGTCCGGATGCACGCCCGCCGCATCGAACGTGCGCCGATAGTGCGGGACGTTGTCGTATGCGTGGCGCAGCGACCATTTGAGGCGTTCGAGCTGCAGTGCCTGCAGTTCGTCGCGGCTGGCGGTCTCGATCGGCTCGAGGGCGGCGGCGAAATGCGTCGGGTGAGTCATCGGGGTGCTCCTCCAATGGCGTGATGTCGTTATCGTGTTCGGGGTAATCGGGATGACCGGGGCCGGCGGCTACGACCGGAACGTGCGGCCGGCTGCATGCAGCGCGGCAATGCGCGGCGACACGCGATAGCGGTCCTCGCCGTAGCTCGCCGCGAGGTTCGACAGCACGCGAAACACGCGGCCGATGCCGATCGCATCGGCCCACGCGAGCGGGCCGCACGGGTAGTTCACGCCCTTCTCCATCGCGAGATCGAGATCGGCGGGCGAACACACGCCCTGGTTCACCGTATCGGCCGCCTCGTTCGCGAGCATCGCGACGGTGCGCATCGCGACCATCCCCGGCACGTCGGCCACGCCGACGACGCGAAAACCCGCCTGCTGGAACAGGCCGACCGCGTCCGCATAGGCGGCATCGCTGCACTGGAGCGCACGCGTCAGCGCGACGAGCCCGGCCTGCGCGTAATCGCGCGCGAGGTCGACGAGCACGAGATCGGCCACGCCCGTTTGCGCGGCGCGCGCGGTCGCCGTGCGGCCGTCGGTCAGCGCGATCGATGCGCGGCCGGCCGTCGCGAGCAGGTCGTCCGGATGCGCGCCGGCCTGCCGGGCGAGCGCAATGCGTTCGACGAAGCGTGCGTGCAGCGCGGCGGCCGGGCCGTCCTGCGCGTACAGCGCGACATCCGCCGGCGCATCGCGCGGCGGTTCGAGATCGGGCGCGGGCAGCGTCGCGCCGTCCGCATATGAATAGAAGCCGCGCCCCGACTTGCGCCCGAGGAAGCCTGCGTTCACGAGTTCCTGCTGGATCAGCGACGGCGTGTAGCGCGGGTCGTTGAAATATGCGCGGAACACCGATTCGGTCACCGCGAAGTTCACGTCCTGGCCGATCAGGTCCATCAGCTCGAACGGCCCCATCCGGAAGCCGCCTGCTTCGCGCATCACCGCGTCGATCGATGCCGGCGCGCCGCCCTGCTCGTTCAGTACGCGCAACGCCTCCGCGTAATACGGCCGCGCGACGCGGTTCACGATGAAGCCCGGCGTCGATTTCGCCATCACGGGTTGTTTGCCCCACGCGGCCGCGGTCGCATACAGGACCCGCGCAACGTCGGGCGCGGTCGCAAGCCCGCTGACCACCTCGACGAGCGCCATCAGCGGCGCCGGGTTGAAAAAATGCAGGCCGGCGACGCGCTGCGGCACGCGCAGCCCGGCCGCGATCGACGTGATCGAGATCGACGACGTGTTGGTCGCCAGCAGGCACGCGTCGTCGACATGGCGTTCGAGCGTCACGAAAATGTCGCGCTTCACATCGAGCCGTTCGGCCGCCGCCTCGACGATCAGCGCGGCGCCCGCCAGATCGGCCAGCGCGCGCACCGCGCGGATCCGGTTGCCGGCCGCGTCGGCCTGCGCCGGTTCGAGCCGGCCCTTCTCCGCGAGCCGTGCGAACTGCGCGCGGATGCCGGCCAGCGCCTTGTCGCAGGCCGCTTCGTTCAGGTCGTACAGCAGCACCGGATGGCCGGCCGCCGCCGCGACCTGCGCAATACCCGCGCCCATCGCGCCGGCGCCGATCACGCCGACGATGGCCGACGGCGCCAGCGCGCCCGAGTTCACCGAATGTGCAGAGGAAACAGCCATCGCTTGCGATCCGTCATGAAGTGGAAGTGCGAGCGATTATAAACCGACCGGTCGGTAGATTTATGTCAGGGCGAGCCCGAATTTGTCGTGCAAGAGACCGTTACGGAAACTGCAAAGACAAAAAATTGAAGAATTGGGGCACTTTTTGCAAACCGAAAGGTCAATGAAAGTGTTCGAATATGAGATTGCGGCCCCCAAACGCCTGATAAAATTCGACAACTCGACGGATTTCAGGGGGAAACCGCGTGTCACGCCGCCACCGATGTCCATCGTCCGCCCCCCTTCCGGGGCCGGAACCGAGCCTCCGTCCGGCGTGTCTTCACGATTGTTCGCCCTGCCATCGGCGGCCAGCCGCATCGAACCGTTTCATCCAGCGACGGGCTTCGGCCCGCCCGCGCCCCTCGCCGCGTCACCGCGGCGAACTCAAGGCAGCGTCCTGGCGCGCGGCCACCCTTCGGTTTCATCATCCTCGTTCGGCGGATAGTACGGCCGGGCTTCGTCACCCCGTGACGGCGCGTCGCGCGCCGCCACTCGCATAAGGAAACCCTCCATGCCGCTCTCGTCCAACCAGCTCCCGCGCTGGACCCTCTGGGCCCCAATTGCCGCATGGCTGGTGCTCGCGCTGTCGCGCGCCGTGCCGGCCGAAGGCCTCGTCATCGCGCTGTTCGCCGCCGCACTGGCCGGCGCCGTGTTCGCCGCCGTCCACCATGCGGAAGTCGTCGCGCACCGCGTCGGCGAACCGTTCGGCACGCTCGTGCTCGCGGTTGCCGTGACCGTCATCGAAGTCGCGCTGATCGTGTCGGTGATGCTCGGCGCGGGCCCGGAGAAATCGGGCCTCGCGCGCGACACCGTGTTCGCGGCCGTGATGATCATCTGCAACGGCATCGTCGGCATCTGCCTGCTGGTCGGTGCGTGGAAGCACGGCGAACAGGACTTCCAGGGACGCGGCGCGAGCAAGGCGCTCGCGGTGCTGGCTTCGCTGTCGGTGCTGTCGCTCGTGATGCCGAATTACCTGAACGCCGCACCGGGCCCGTTCTTTTCGAAATCGCAGCTCGCGTTCGCCGGCGTGTCGTCGCTCGTGCTGTACGGCGCATTCGTGTTCGTGCAAACCGTGCGTCACCGCGACTACTTCCTCACCGAGCACGACAGCGCGAACGAAACGGTGCACGCGGCGCCGCCGAGCAGCCGCACCGCGCTGATCAGCCTGCTGCTGCTGTTCGCGAGCCTCGTCGCGGTCGTGCTGCTCGCGAAGCTGCTGTCGCCGGCCGTCGAGCACGCCGTGCTGAAGCTCGGCGCGCCCGAAGCCGCGGTCGGCATCGTGATCGCCGCGCTCGTGCTGCTGCCGGAAGGGCTCGCGGCCGTCACCGCCGCGCGCGCGAACCGCCTGCAGACCAGCATGAACCTCGCGCTCGGCTCGGCGCTCGCGAGCATCGGGTTGACGATCCCGACCGTCGCGGCCGTGTTCATCTGGGTCGGCCAGCCGCTCACGCTCGGCATCGGCGCGATGGAAACCGTGCTGCTGGCGCTCACCTTGCTGGTCAGCACGCTGACGCTCAGCCAGGGGCGCACGACGGTGCTGCACGGCGTCGTGCACCTGTCGCTGTTCGCCGCGTACCTGTTCCTGTCGATCACTCACTGATCGCCAATATGCGCGCGGCCCGGCGGATCATCTCCGCCGGGCCGCGCGTTTTTTTCACGTCACGCCATCGTTACCGAACCGGAATCACGAGATGCTGGCCCGCCAGGATCAGGTTCGGATTGGCGAGGTTGTTGCGGCGCTGGATCTCGCGATAACGCTGGCATCGAGGCAGCTTTCACGACGGTAAGGACTCGCACGACGCCAGCCTGCCGCGCTCGATCAGGATTGCTTGCCATCGCAGCGCCGCAAGCTTCCGGATTGAAAGCTTGTGACACGGCACGAACGTGCTATGCCGCCGCGCCGCCCTGCTCCTGCGCGAGAAACCGCTCGACCATCGCGTTGAACACGGGCAACGCCGGGTTGTCGTTGTCCGTCCGCCACGCGAGATACAGCTCCGCCGCCACGTCGACGCCCGCAAGCGGCCGGAACACCACGCCGTCCACATGCAGCTCGCGCGCCGACGCCGGCACGAGCGCCGCGCCGAGCCCCGCACGCACGAGGCCGAGGATCGTATGCGTCTGCCCGACGTAATGCAGGTAGTTCGGCAGCCTGCCTGCGTTCGCGAACAGGCCGGAGATCATGTCGTGGAAATACTTCCCCTCGTTCGGCGAATACGCGATGAACGGCTGCCGGTCGAGATCGTCGGGGCCGATGCGCTCGCACGCGGCGAGCGGCTCGCCTTGCGCGACCGCGACCAGCATCGGTTCGCGCTGCACGAGCCGGTATTCGAGCGGCTGGCGCGCGGCGCGCTGGCGCACGAAACCCGCGTCGAGCATCCGCGACGCAAGCGCGTCGATCTGCACGGTCGACACCATCTCGCGCAATTCGACGTCGACGTCCGGCAGCGCGTGCGCGGCGTGCGCCAGCAGCATCGGGATCATCCGGTACGCGCTGACGGCCGTGAAACCGAGCGTGATGCGGCCGGCCCCGCCGTGCGCGACGCGCTGCGCGGCCTGCTCGGCCCGCGCGGAGAATTCGAGGATGTGCCGCGCGTCGCGCAGGAAGCGTTCGCCGGCCGCGGTCAGGCTCACCTGCCGGCTGCTGCGTTCGAGCAGCGCGATGCCGAGCGCGTGCTCGAGCAACTGGATCTGCCGGCTGAGCGGCGGTTGCGTCATGAAGAGCCGTCTGGCCGCGCGGCCGAAATGAAGCTCCTCGGCCACCGCAACGAAGCAGCGAAGCTGGCGCAGTTCAATCATCCAGATTTTGTATCGATCGATGGTCCTTCGAGGTTAGACCGATATCGATACGATTTCCATGCTCGGTTGCACCTGATGCGCGACCCGCGCCGCGCACGACGACCGAGACCTTCATGACTCGTCGGCGCATTGCGGTTCGTCGCCGCGCACGGGCTGATCGGCATCGCTACGTATACGTGGCTCGCCGTGGCTCGCGGGCAGGTTCGAGCGGATTCGCATCACGCCGCCGGGCGCATGAGCATCGCCACGGCGCACGCGGTTCGGTCGGCAGGCCGCGCCGTCACGCGCGCTTGCGGCCGCCCGGCATCTGCTCGACCGTCAGACGGTCGAGTTCGCGCAGGTCGTTCTCCAGCGCTGGCGTGAGCGTCGTGCGCAGGTGATCGAGGAACGTGCGGATCTTCGCGTCGAGATAACGGCGCGTCGCGTAGACGGCGTACACGCTCACCGTCTGCAGCCGGTACTCGGGCAGCACGCGGATCAGCCGCCCTGCGCGGATGTCGTCGAGCACCGTATACAGCGCGACGCACGCGATCCCGCGCCCGGCGCGCACCGCAACGCACAGCGCGTCCGGCACGTTGACTTGGAACGGCGCCGGCTGCAGCGCGTAGACAGTCTCCTCGCCATCGTTGCGCTCGAGCCGCCATTCGCCGGCCGGCGATGCGGGCGTATCGAGGCGCAGGCACACGTGGTTCGGCAAATCGTCGGGCGACTGCGGCGTGCCGTGCCGCGCCAGGTATTCGCGCGACGCGACGAGCACGCTGCAGCTCGTGCCGCAGGTCTGCGCGACGTAACCCGAATCGGGCAACTGCGACGCCGTCACGATCGACACGTCGTAGCCTTCCTCGACGAGATTCGGCATCCGCTGCGCGAGCGTCAGCTCGACCGACACGTCGGGGTTGTCCTCCTGGTAGCGGACGATCGACGACACGACATGACTCTGCCCGAGCCCCGTCATCGCATGGATGCGCATCTTGCCGCTCGGCCGCAGCAGCGCGTTGCGCGCCTCCGCGTTCGCGTAGTCGATTTCCGCGAGGATCGATTTCGCGCGCTCGAAATAGCGTTCGCCGCTTTCGGTGAGGCCGAGATGGCGCGTCGTGCGATGCAGCAGGCGCGTCTGTACGTGCGCTTCGAGGTTCGATACCGCACGCGACACCTGCGCGGTGGTCGCGTCGATTTCCTTCGCGACCGCCGTAAAACTGCCGGCTTCGACAACGCGCACGAACAGGCGCATGTTTTCGAGCATGTCCATTGAATTGGCTTCGGGAGAGTCAGTGAGGAGGCGTCGGCGGCGCTCGCGTCAGGTGGGGAACGGAGCGCGGCCGCGAACCATGCCGAATCGATGATCACCGTGCCGGGGGAAAGGCGGGAGAGCGGGCATCGCGTACGTGGTTCTGGTATGTCGGGGATTCAGTGGCCGGAATTGTACGCCGCCGCAGACAAATTTGCGCTATTGCCAGCCGCCCAAACTTTCGCCTGATGAAAGGTTTATGCAAGGCGCGTGCGTCGTGCGCGTGTAACGGCTTGATGCAGCGCGACAATTTGTATCATAACGCGATATAATTCCGCCCTTGTCGCCGCGCATCCCCACGCTGTCATTTTTACCGCTTACCCGTCCATGTCGTCAGGCTCATCTTCGTCGCGCCGCACGTTGCGTCAATGGCTGCACAGTTTCATTCCCCATCCGATGTCGCTCGGCTGGCGCGAGCGACTGCGTTCATGCACGGGCGCGCTCGTCGGCATCGCGACGGTCGGCGTCACGATGCGGTGGCTGCCCGGCGTACCGGGCCTCGTGCCGCTGCTCGTCGCGCCGATGGGGGCATCGGCCGTGCTGCTGTTCGCGGTGCCGGCGAGTCCGCTCGCGCAACCGTGGTCGATCATCGGCGGCAATCTCGTCGCGGCGACGGTCGGGGTCGCGTGCGCGCAATGGATCGCCGATCCGATTACGGCCGCCGCGGTCGCGATCGCATGCGCGATCGGCGGCATGTTCGCGCTGCGCTGCGTGCACCCGCCGTCGGGCGCCGTCGCGCTCACGGCCGTGGTCGGCGGCCCGGTAATCCATTCGCTCGGATTCAGTTTCGTGCTGGAGCCGATCGCACTGCAATCGGCGATCCTGCTGTCGGCCGCGCTCGCGTATCACGCGCTGACTGGGCACCGCTACCCACATGGCGGCGCGCGCGCCGAAGCGAAACCGCAGGCAGGCGGCGCCGCACCGGCGCGCGGCGGCTTCACGCGCGGCGACCTCGACGCGGTGCTGAAGCGTCGCGGCGAATGGCTCGACGTCGATCCGGATGATCTTGAAACGCTGCTGCGCGAAACCGAGATGCAGGCCTATACGCGCACGTTCGGCCAGCTCAAGTGCGCCGACCTGATGACGAAGAACGCGATCGAGGTCGCGCCGTCGACGTCGGTGACGGCCGCGCTCACGCTGCTCGACCGCCGCCGCGTGAAGGCGCTGCCCGTCGTCGACGGCGAGGGCCGCCTGACCGGCATCGTCACGCGCGCCGACCTCACGCGCCAGCTGCACCGCCCGACCCCGCTGTGGCAACGCCTGTCCGCACGGCTGCCGCAATCGTTCGGCGGCCAGCCCGCGAGCGTCGCGTCGGTGATGACGCGCGACGTTGCGTTCGTGCCGGAAACGATGCCGATCACCGCGCTCGTGCCGCTGTTCACGCATTCGGGCCATCACCATATTCCGGTCGTCGATGCGTCGCGCCGGCTCGTCGGGATCATTACGCAGACGGATCTCGTCACGGGCCTCTACCGGCAGACGCAGATGCTCGAGGCTGCTTGACGCAGGCGCAACGCACCGACGCAACGCGGAATGCATTAATTTCGCTTTAATTCGGCCACTTATATCATGTTGTGATATATTTTCCGTTTCCGAAACCGACTGCTCGCCCTCGATGAACGATACCAGACGCGCGCTGAACAAAAGCGATTTCCAGCAACTGTCCGAGTTCCGCTACCAGATGCGCCGCTTCGAGCGCTTCTCCGAACGCGCGGCGCAAAGCGAAGGCGTGACGCCGCTGCAATACCTGCTGCTGCTGCACATCAAGGGTTATCCGCATCGCGAATGGGCGACCATCGGCGAGCTCGCGGAACGCCTGCAGGCGCAGCATCACGGCGTCGTCGCGCTGGTGACGCGCTGCGAAGCGCTCGGGCTCGTGAAGCGCAAGACGAGCGAAGTCGACCGCCGGCAGGTCGAGGTCCATCTCGAACAAGCCGGCGAGACGCTGCTCGCCCGCCTCGCGGCGATGCATCGCGCCGAGCTGAAGTCGCTCAAGGGCACGTTCCAGGTTCCCCAGATCGATTACTGACCCTCGCTTTTACCACTCCGATGAACGCACCGCACAAACGCGATTTCTCGACCAACGAACGCCTGCCCAGGATCGCGTTGCTTGCCGCCGGGATCGGCCTGCTCAGCACGCTCGCCGCGTTCGTGCTGTTGAGTCTGATCCGCCTGTTCACGAACCTGTTCTTCTTCCAGCAGTTCTCGTTCGCCGACCGCTCTCCGGCGAACCATACGCTCGGCGCATGGGTGATCGTCGTGCCGGTGATCGGCGGGTTGATCGTCGGGATGATGGCGCGCTTCGGTTCGGAAAAGATTCGCGGCCACGGCATTCCCGAGGCGATCGAGGCGATCCTGTTCGGCAAGAGCCGCATGTCGCCGAAGGTCGCGATCCTCAAGCCGCTGTCGTCCGGCGTCGTGATCGGCAGCGGCGGCCCGTTCGGCGCCGAAGGCCCGATCATCATGACGGGCGGCGCGCTCGGCTCGCTGATCGCGCAGTGCGTGCACGTGACCGCGGCCGAGCGCAAGACGCTGCTCGTCGCCGGTGCGGCCGCGGGGATGACGGCCGTGTTCGGCACGCCGGTCGCCGCCGTGCTGCTCGCGGTCGAGCTGCTGCTGTTCGAATGGCGTCCGCGCAGTTTCCTGCCGGTCGCGCTCGCGTGCGCGGTGGCCGGTTTCGCACGCGCGCTGTTCTTCGGCGTCGATCCACTGTTTCCGCTCGCCACGGCCGCGCCGACGCCGGTCGCGCTGCTGTCGTGCATCGTCGCGGGCCTGTTGTCGGGCATGCTCGCCTGCGGCCTGTCGGCTGCGCTGTACCGCGTCGAGGACACCTTCGCGAAGCTGCCCGTGCACTGGATGTGGTGGCCCGCGCTCGGCGCGATCGTGATCGGCATCGGCGGCTGGCTCGAACCGCGCGCGCTCGGCGTCGGCTACGACGTGATCGGCGACCTGCTGCACCAGCACATCGCGCTGAAGATCGCGCTCGCGCTGCTGATCGTGAAGGCCGTGATGTGGGTGATCGCGCTCGGCTCGGGTACGTCGGGCGGTGTGCTCGCCCCGCTGCTGATGCTCGGCGCCGGCCTCGGCACCGTGCTGTCGCCGGTGCTGCCGGGCGGCGATCCGGCGCTGTGGCCGCTCGTGTGCATGGCCGCGACGCTCGGTGCAACACTTGGCGCCCCGCTGACCGCGATCGTGTTCGCGTTCGGCCTCACGCACGACGCCAACGCGCTGCTGCCGCTGCTCGCGGCGACGCTCGTCGCGCACGGCTTCGCGACCGTCGTGATGAAGCGCTCGATCATGACGGAAAAGATCGCGCGTCGCGGCTATCACATCTACCGCGAATACGGCGTCGATCCGCTCGAGCGGCATGACATCGGCGAAGTGATGACGTCCGCCGACCGGCTCGTCGCGATCGACGGCGCGGCGACGCTCGATGCGGTCGACACGCAGTACTTCGGCGCGAAGCAGACGCACCGCGCGTATCCGGTCGTGCAGAACGGCCGCCTGCTCGGCCTCGTCGATCGCGCGACGCTCGACGCGCAGCGCGCGCACGCCGCGGCCGACACGCCGATCTCGGCCGCGTTCGCCAACCGCGTGCCCGCCGTCGCGTTTGCGCACGAAACGTGCCGCGTCGTCGCATCGCGACTCGCGATGCTCGGCTTCGAACGCCTGCCGGTCGTAGACGACGAGCAATCGCTGCGCATCACGGGCATCGTGTCGCGCAGCGACCTGATCAAGCCCGCGCTCCAGCACTTCGACGACGAACAGAAGCGCGAGCGCTTCCGTCCGATCGTCCCGGCCAACCTGCGCGACATCGGCGCGCGCAAGGCCGGCTGACGCGTCCAGCATGCGAGGGCGTGCAACGCGCCCTCGCCCAGGCTCATGTTCCATTGGAAAGCGCTCGCTTTCCGCGTTTAAAGTTGGTTAACAATCCAGCCGACGAAAGTTTGTCATCATGGTACCCATGCGACGGGGCCACCGTAATCAGCCATTCCACTTCGCGATCAGATAAAGAGTCGCGGCACGGCATGCAGACACATGCCGCTCGCCGCGACCGTCACGTCACCACACGACCGGGCAGCGCGCCGACCGGGCAACGCATGACGTCGTTGCCGCATCGCCCGTCCATCGACGGGCCGCACACGATGCATGCCGCGCCGCAGCAGAGTGCACAGCACCGTAGCTGCCGTTTGGCAAGCGCGTTAACAACTTGTTTCGGAATAGTCGGAACCGTGCTTGTCCGCTGCGATCTCATTAGTACGCAGTACTGCTGCGCATCCCACTCAATCAATCACGACTCGAGGGAGATAACGTGAACGTGAAATACTTACCGCTCATCGCATTGACCGTGGCATTTTCTGCTCATGCAGCCGATTCTGCCCTGCAGAACGTGGGACAAAGCCAGAAACCCGCCGACCAGGTGGCGCAGTGCATCGCGAAGACCTGGGCCGACAAGTCGCAGCAACAGGTGACGTCGCAGTATGAACTGGCGAACGGCCTCGCGATGGCAGTTTATGCACCTGGCCAGCAACCGCCGAATGGCGCCGCTGCCGTGGTACGCCCGGCCAACGCCGCAAACGCGAAGACCTGGGTCGGTTTCCGCGGCGGCGATGCGTCGTCGGCCGGCGACATCAACGCCTGCCTGTAACGAGACGAGAACAGGCGCTCCGGATGGCCTTGCGCCATCCGCTTGCGACAAGCCCCGCTTCGGCGGGGCTTTTCTTTTTTGTGTCGCCCGCGCTTACAGGTAGCTGCAGACGTAGTCGAGCGTCTCGAGCACTTCGATGTCGAAGCGGCTCTTGCCCGGCACCGAGAACGATTCGCCGGCGCCGTAGGTCTGCCATTCGCTGCTGCCGTCGAGCTTCACGCGGCACTTGCCGGCCTGTACTTCCATCAATTCGGGCGCGTCCGTGCCGAAGTTGAGCGCGCACGGCAGGATCACTCCGAGCGTCTTGCGCGTGCCGTCCGGGAAGAGCACGGTATGCGACACGCACTTGCCGTCGAAATAGACGTTCGCGCGCTTGACGACCGATACGTTGTCGAATTGGGTTGCACTGGTCATGTGATGCCTCTGCTTGCTGGATGCCGGATGGCGATGTTGTTGGAAGCCGGCCGGAGCGGCGGGCCGGCCGCTATGATACCGGCTCGCGCGGCATGCGCCGGAACTGCGCGCCCGCCGGGCAAACGTCGTGCCCTTCAAACGACGACGGCGCGACGCACCAGATCGTCAGGATGACTATGCGATGACGGTCGCTGCCCGAGATACCGGATCACCGCAGCCCCTTGCGTCGCGCCGAATCGCGCAGGCAATCGAGCAGCATCGCCGCAGCCGGCGTCAGCGGGCTGTCGCGGCGCGTGACGACCTGCACCGACACGGCCGGCAAACGCTCGCGAATCGGCAGCACCGTCAGCTGATCGCGCGCCCACTCGCCCTGAAGCAGTTGCTCGGGCATCGACGCGATCAGGTCGCAACCCGTCATCAGGCTGTGCGCGAGCCCGAAGCTCGGGCATTCGACGATGCGCGCCGGCACCGGCAACCCGTGCGCGACGAACGAATTGAACAGCGCCTGCGTCGAGCTTTCCGGTGACGGATTCATCAACCAGTCGGCCTCGACGAGATCGGCGAGCGACGTGGCCGACGCGAGCGGATGCTCGTTGCGCGCGACGATCAGCGAACGGCTCGCATAAAGCTCCGCATGATCGAACTCGGCCGCCAGCAATTCGGGCACGACGACAGCCACCGCAAAATCGAGCGAGCCGTCGTGCAGGCGCGGCAACGCTACGCCCGGAAACCCTTCGATCAGGTTGACGCGCGCCACCGGAAAGCGGCGCCGGAACGCGCGAAACGCATCAGGCAGGATCGTCACCGCGGCGGCCGGCGTGATCGCCGCCGCGACGGAGCCCGTCGTCGCCCCCTGCGCCTGCTCGATGTCGTCGCGGGCGCGCTGCATTTCGGCGACGATCAGCCGCGCGCGCACCTGCAATTGCTGGCCGAATGCGGTGAGCTGCACGCCGCGCGCGGTGCGCACGACGAGCGACACGCCGAGCGCGATCTCCAGTTCCTTGACCGCCTTCGTCAGCGCCGCCGGAGACACGTTCAGGCGCCGCGCGGCCGCGCGGATGCTCCCCTCTTCCGCGACGGTGACGAACGCTTTCAACTGATGGTATTTCATGGCGGCGATGCGCGATCCGTGGAAACCCGGTGCGTGGCCGTGCGTGCCGGTTCAGGGTATTCCCGAGCGGCAACCGGTGGTGAGCACCAAAGCAATTTAGCAGCTTCTGGTGCGCAAAAGAAATTTATATGCTTGCACGTCATATGCGCGTCAAACGCCCCACCGGCCCCACAGGAGACACCATGCTGCAAGCCGTGAACCCCGTCATCCCCGGCATCGCCGCGATCGCCCCCGAGCTGGTCGAGGTGCGCCGCCGCATCCACGCTCATCCCGAACTCGCGTTCGAAGAGACGCTCACGAGCGATCTCGTCGCCGAGCTGCTCACCGGCTGGGGTTACGAAGTGCATCGCGGCATCGGCAAGACGGGCGTCGTCGGCGTGCTGCGCGAAGGACAAGGCACGCGCACGGTCGGCCTGCGCGCCGACATGGACGCGCTGCCGCTCGCGGAAGCCACCGGCCTGCCGTACGCGAGCCGCCATGCGAACAAGATGCACGCTTGCGGCCACGACGGCCACACCGCGATGCTGTTGTGCGCGGCGCGCCACCTCGCGGCGACGCGCCAGTTCTCCGGCACGCTGAACCTGATCTTCCAGCCGGCCGAGGAAAACTTCGGCGGTGCGAAGGCGATGATGGACGACGGCCTGTTCGACCGCTTCCCGTGCGATGCGATCTTCGCGATCCACAACATGCCGGGCCGCGCGGCCGGCGACATGGCCTTCCGCACCGGCGCCGCGATGGCGTCGGCCGACCGCGTGACGATCACGCTGCGCGGCGTCGGCGGCCACGGCGCGATGCCGCATTTCGCGCGCGATCCGATGTCGGCCGCGGGCAGCATCATGGTCGCGCTGCAGACGATCGTCGCGCGCGAGGTCGACGCGCAGCATGCGGCCGTGATCACGGTCGGCAGCGTGCAGGCCGGCGAGACGTTCAACATCATTCCCGAAACCGTCGTGATGAAGCTGTCGGTGCGCGCGCTGAACGCCGACGTGCGCGCGCTGCTCGCGCGCCGCATCGAAGCGCTCGCGAAAGGCCAGGCGGAAAGCTTCGGCGTCACCGCGGAAGTCGACTACGACTACGGCTACCCGGTGCTCGTCAACCACACGGAACCGACCGCGTTCGCGGCGGACATCGCGCGCCGGATGCTCGGCGCCGAGCGGGTCGAAACCGACGCCGCGCCGCTGATGGGCAGCGAGGATTTCGCGTTCATGCTCGAAGCGCGCCCCGGCTGCTATGCGTTCATCGGCAACGGGATCGGCAGCAAGGGCGGCTGCATGGTGCACAACCCCGGCTACGACTTCAACGACGACATTCTCGCGATCGGCGCGAGCTACTGGGTTCGCATCGCCGAAGCCTGGCTCGCTGCCTGACGGCCCTTCACCACGCAGTTTCGCGCTTATCGGGGGAACCCCATGGAAACGTCCGCCCTTCCGTTTGCCGGCACGCCGGTCGATGCCCGCGCCGCCGCGAAGAAACGCCGGCTGATCGCGGCCGCCGCCGTCGGCAACGCGCTCGAGTTCTACGACTTCACGGTCTACAGTTTCTTCGCGATCCTGATCGGCAAGCTGTTCTTTCCGGTGCATTCGTCGTTCGGGCAGTTGATGCTCGCGGTCGCGAGCTTCGGCGTCGGCTTCGTCACGCGTCCGCTCGGCGGGCTCGTGATCGGCATGTATGCCGACCGCGCGGGCCGCAAGAAGGCGATGATCCTCACGCTGCTGCTGATGGCGCTCGGCACCGCGGCGATCGCGGTCGCGCCGACCTTCGCGCAGATCGGCTTCGCCGCGCCGCTGCTGCTCGTGCTCGCGCGCCTGCTGCAGGGGTTCGCATCGGGCGGCGAAGTCGGCGCGTCGACGACGCTGCTGCTCGAACAGGCGCCGCAGCATCGTCGCGGCTTCTACGCATCGTTCCAGTTCGCGAGCCAGGGGCTCGCCGCGCTTGCGGGCGCGCTCACCGGCGTCGCGCTGACGTCGACGCTGAATGCCGCACAGCTCGAAAGCTGGGGCTGGCGCGTGCCGTTCATCATCGGCACGCTGTTCGTGCCGCTCGGCTACTGGCTGCGCAAGACCGTCGAGGAAGTGCCGGCCGCTACGCCTGCCGCCGCGCACGACGAACCGGTCGCGTCGCTGCCGCTCGCCGACGTGCTGCGCCATCACGGCAAGGCCGTGTTCGCGGGCCTCGGCGTGACGATCGGCGGCACGTCGATCCACTACATCATCGTGTTCTACATGGCGATCTACGGCGTGCAGGTGCTGCACCTGCCGACCTGGCTGTCGATGACGGCCGGCTGCGTCGCCGGCGCGATCCTGATGCTCGTGACGCCGATCGGCGGCCACCTGTCCGACGTCTACGGGCGCAACCGGATCGTCTGGTGGACGCGCATCGTGCTGATGGCCGCGATCTACCCGGCGTTCATCGCGCTGAACCGCTGGCCGGGCGCCATGTCGCTGCTGTCGATCATCGCGGCGCTGTCGATCGTGCATGCGATCAATATCGGCGCGACCGGCGCGATGCTCGGCGAGCTGTTCCCGCGGGCCGTGCGTGCGACCGGCGGTGCGCTGGTGTATAGCGTCGGCGTCGCGATCTTCGGCGGCTTCGCGCAGTTCTTCGTCACGTGGCTGATCGCGGCGACCGGCAATCCGAATGCGCCTGCGTGGTATGCGATCGGGTGCGGCGTGCTGACGCTGTTCGCGGTGCGATGCATGGACGAGAAGGCCGGGAAGTCGCTCGATTGAGCGGCGGCCGATGCGCAGCACGCGATTGACGTGGTGCGCGCGCATCGGGCATGATCGCTCCATGCGCCACGCCACGACCATTTCTTTGACCACCACGCGCACGACCGCCTTCGGCGGGCTCGTGCGGCGAGTGCGCGCAAGGTCGTAGCGCACCGATTCCTCACAGGCCCCGCCGGTTCCGGATGGGGTCTTGTCGTTTCTCCGTCCGTATCGGTCACTCAGGAGAAACGCAATGTCCGAAGCCCCTTCCCCGAAACGCGCGCTGCTCGTTGTCGACATGCAGGTTGGGCTGTTTCACGGTCCCGATCGTCCGCACGACGGCGAACGTGTGCTCGCGAACATCAACCGGTTGATCGGCCGCGCACACGAAGCCGGTGCGCCTGTGTTCGCGGTGCGCCACACCGGGCCCGCCGGCTCGCCGATTGCGCCCGATTCGCCGCTTGCCGCGCTGCTGCCGGAACTCGCGATCGACGCCGCACGCGACACGCTGTTCGACAAGACCCGGCCGAACTGCTTCGCGGGCACGCGGCTCGCCGAATGGCTGCGCGCGGCTAACATCGGCGAACTCGTCGTCACCGGCATGAAGACGCAATACTGCGTCGATACGACCTGCCGCGCCGCCGCCGATCTCGGCTTTCGCGCGGTGCTCGTCGCCGATGCGCACACCTGCATGGATACACCCACGCTGCGGGCCGAGCAGATCGTCGCGCATCACAACGCAACGCTCGACGGGCCGTTCGCGATGCTGACGACGACTGAGGCGTGCGTGTTCTAAACCGATCGGATCGTCGACAAGGTCAGGCAACGACGACAACGCCGTGCCCGTGAATCGCGCATGCGGGCACGGCTCTCGTCGCGGCAGCGAGATCCGCTATGCGCCAATAACTTCAGCAAAGCCCCGTCGCGCGCATCGCTTTGATACACGACGATGTGTCGTGGACTGAAACAACTTTCCTCAAGAGCGCTGCGTCTCTAGACAGAAATCCGCTGAGCCGCTTGTCGAAACGATACGAGAACTTGATCAAATCGACGGTGTTCCCGAAGGTCTCCTTGGGCAACTTGCCCATCATCGTCGAATGAATGAAGCGCTTGATCAGGCGTATCGCTCTCACGCCGAACGAAACCTCCACCCTCAAGATCAATGAACACTCGACGAGCAGCCGATACATTCGTTTGTCGTACGCGCCTTCGACAAACCAGTTGTCCTGCTCGATGATTTTTTCAATGGCCTGCGCCATCGACTCATCCGTGTTCTTCACAAACTCCACACCACTCGTGTCCCAATAGATGTTGTCGAATCCGTACGTGGCGATACCGAATGTGCGCGCCAATTCCACGGCGATCGTCGATTTCCCCGCACCCGACGGGCCTACGATACAAACCTTCATGTTTCAGTCTCAGTTCACGTTATCCGGATTTCCGGGTGCTCACGCATGAAGTGTCTCAGCATGGGCAAGAAGAAATCATGTCCGCCTGTCAGCGCGAATTCTGCTCCAAAGAGGGGAAGCCACTGAAATTTGAATTCAATGGGCTCGCCACCGGAATCTGGATCGGTCTCGAAATGCGTCCAGCACCCGTTCATGCAAACAGAGTCGCTCACCGTGACATGCACGACATGCCGGTGCTGAATCTCGCTTCTTCCGAATTTCCTCATCGAATAGAAGTAGTCACCGAGAATACGGACGGCTTCGGTATCGTCGATGCCACTTTCCTCGCGTAGCTCGCGCAGTGCGGCGACCACCGGCATTTCGTCCTGATCCATCGTGCCCGCAATCACCTGCCTCCCGGCTTCCGGGAACCGAGGTTGCGTGAAAGTGAGCAATCTGTCTCCCCACGTCAGATAGACCAGTACCTTGTTCTTGATCAGCACGATAATTCTTCCGGCCAGAACCGCCCCACCCCGACGAAACAGAGACTTCGCCGTGGAATTTTCGGTCCGTAAAAACATTCAAAGAATGTGAATAAACCGAGCGTGTTTTATCGGTAGCGCGATGCTCGACCGCCCCCTCTGACTACAAGACCGGCGGCGCCGAAACGGGCGGACGCGACGTGTTCCAGCCATATAGCATCGCCTGAAACTGGCGCGACGCACTTGATGAGCGGCGAAATGCAGCCAGGCATGCCAACGATCCGGTGAAATGCTTTCGAAATCGACCGGGTGCGACCGCTACAAATAACCATGCGCCAATGTGCGCGTACCACGACGATCCGACAAGCCCCATAAACGCGAAAAGGCACGAGC
Organism: Burkholderia sp. DN3021; assembly: GCF_049805555.1. NCBI lineage: Bacteria > Pseudomonadati > Pseudomonadota > Betaproteobacteria > Burkholderiales > Burkholderiaceae > Burkholderia > Burkholderia sp. DN3021. The sequence goes on from NZ_JBNCAB010000069.1 coordinate 28,246, forward strand.
CTTCACCGCCCGTGCCTTTCACCTGCTCAACCCGCCCCGCTCAGAACGTATGCATCATGCCCACATACGCCCCCGTCTGCGACTCGCCCGTCAGCGGGCTCGTACCCGACGTCGCGTCGCGCGGCGTCGCGAGCAACGAGAAGTTCGAATTCCCGCCGTTGCGCGCATACGCGACCGTGCCGTACAGGAACGTGCGCTTCGACAGGTTGTACGTCGTGCCGAGCACATACATGATCGCGTGGCCCGACGGGTCATGCGACGCATCGCCGCCGCCATCGCCGACCTTCACGTAATACCCGCCGCCCGTCACGGCCCACTGCGGCGTCGCGGTGTAGGTCGCGCCGAGCCAGTAGTGATCCGCGCGATCCGCGACACCGGCCGGGCTGTCCGGCGCCTGATAGTGCGTATACGCGCCCTGGATCTTGAACTTCGACACCTTCACGTTCGCGCCGACGAAGTACTCGCGCGACGCGGTGAAGATGTTGCTGAACTTGCCGTTGTTGTCGCGCAGTTCGTCGTAGATGCCGCGCACGTCGAGCACCGGCGAGTGGTACGAGATCATGATCCCGTCCGAGCGGCCGAAATCGTCGGCCGCGCCGTAGTTGAAGCCGCGCGACTGGTTGCCGAACGCATATTGCGCCTGCACGTCGAAGCCGCCGATCACCGGGCTGTGATATTCGATGTTGTTGCTGCTTTGCTGCCAGTTGCGGCCGCGCACGAGCGACGCCGACGAAAACGCCTGCTGCACGAACGGATCGAATTCCCACACGCCGTCGCTGTCGATGAACAGGTTGCGGCCGGCCTGCAGCTGGCCCCACGTGTCGCTCTTCAGACCGACATACGCGCGCCGCGACCACATGCGCCCGCCGCCCGTCTGGCCGTTCATCACCTGGAACGCGGTTTCGAGGTTGAAGACCGTCGACAGCCCGCCGCCGAGATCCTCGATGCCCTTCAGGCCGAACATGCTGGTGCCCCAGTCGCCGCTTTCCGCGCTCCAGCGCGACTTGCTGCCGTTCGGCGTCGCGATGTGGTTCAGGTACTCGACGCCGCCGTCGACACGGCCGTACAGCGTCACGCTCGTTTGTGCGAATGCGGCCGCCGGCGTGGCGGCCGCGATCAGCCATGCTAAATGTTTGAGTCGCAAAATGATGCCCCCTCGGAGTCTCGACCATCCGACGCGCGCCCCATGCGCGCGCCCGGTCATCCGCGATCGATCGAAAAACGTCCGGGGCCGGCCGCGCAGAGCGCGAGCAGGCCGCCCGAGATCGCGATGTTCTTGTAGAAATGAATCATGTTGTTGATCTGCTCGCCGCCCGTCATCGTCCAGTAATGATGGCCGATGAGGCCGGTGCCGATCGTATACAGCGCAAGCAGCAGCGCGAGCGGCCGCGTCTGGAAGCCGACCAGGATCGCGATCCCGGCGAACAGCTCCATCGCGACGGAGATCGCCGCGGACACGATCGGCGCGGGCGCGCCTTCCGAACCCATGAACGCAATCGTACCGGGGAAGTCGACGATCTTCTTCCAGCCGAACATCACGAACAGGATCACGAGAAGAATACGGGCAAGCAGCAGCAGCACATCGCGCTGGGACGCGAGAAACGGTTGATTCGGTGTCATGGTGTCGATCAACGAAAACGATGCGCGGCTGGCGCACCGGATTGCCAATGAACCGGGACGGGCAGCCGCCTGCACTACCCGCCCCGCTCTGCAACAACCGGCATCGGGCTCGGCCCGATGTGCTGTGCTCCTCCTCTTTTCTGTTGTCGCCCTGCGCCGTCGCCCGCCGCGTCAACGCAGCTTCGCGACGTCCTGCTCGGTCACCTTCGCGGCCGGATTGCCGAACTGCCCGGTCAGGTAGTTCGTGAGCGCGGCGATCTGCGCATCCGACAGCTCGTGGCGGAACGCCGGCATGCCGACGTCCTCGCTGCCGGCCTTGCGCTGCACACCGTTCAGGATCACCTGCACGAGGTTGGTCGGATTCGGCGCGCCGACCGTCGAGTTGTGGAACAGCGGCGGGTAATAACCGTCCGGCGTGCCCTTGCCCTGCATCTGGTGGCAGGTCGCGCAGTTGCCGAGATACAGCCGCGCCGGATCAATGCCCGACGACGCGAGCGCGACGCCGCGCAGCTTCTGGCCGTCCTCGGCCGGCTTGCCCCACGACGAGCGCGACTGCTTCGCGTCGCCGCTGGCGACGGCCGGCACCGTACGGATATACGTAGAGATCGCGCCGATGTCGGATTCCGTCATCTTCGAGAAGCTGTGCTCGATCGCCTCGGCCATCGGGCCGGCCGCCTGCGCGACGCCCGGCACGCTGCCGGTGCGCAGGTACTGCACGAGCTGCTGCTGCGTCCAGCCGCCGATCCCCGCGTTCGGGTCGGACGTGATGTTGTAGCCGTCCCAGCCCGCGAGCACCGAGCCCGACAGGAAGCTGCCGCCCGTCTCGTCGAGCGACTTCTCCTGCATCGCGATGCCGCGCGGCGTGTGGCACGTGCTGCAGTGCGCGAGGCCCTGCACGAGGTACGCGCCGCGGTTCCACTCGGCGCTCTGCGCCGGCTTCGGCTGGTACACGCCATCCTTCAGGAACAGCCAGTTCCAGATCTTCAGCGGCCAGCGCATGCTCAGCAGCGCGGGGATCTCGTTCTTCGGCGGCGCCTGCTTGACCGGTTCGACGCCGTGCATGAAGTACGCGTACAGCGCCTGCACGTCGTCGTCGTTGATCTTCGCGTACGACACGTACGGCATCGCCGGGTACAGGTTGTCGCCGTTCTTCGAGACGCCGTGACGCACCGCACGCTCGAAGTCGTCGAACGTCCAGTTGCCGATGCCCGTATCGGGATCGGGCGTGATGTTGCTCGTGTAGATCTTGCCGAGCATCGGGATCGGCATGCCGAGGCCGCCCGCGAACGGCTTGCCGCCCTTCGCGGTGTGGCACGCCATGCAGTCGCCCGCAATCGCGAGGTATTCGCCGCGCTTGACCTGCGCCGGATCGGCCGCGTCGGCCGCGCGCGCGAGGCCCGGCAGCGCGAGGCAGCCGGCGACGAGGAAAGTGAGAGTAGATTTCCGCACGGTCAGACTTCCTTCTTCAGCGTGTCCGACATCCGCAGCGCGAGCGCCGCGATCGTCAGCGTCACGTTTACCGTACCGACGGTCGGCATCGTCGAACTGCTCGAGATGAACAGGTTCGGATGGTCGAACGTGCGGCAGTCCTTGTCGACGACCGAGTCGCGTGCATCCGCGCCCATGATCGTCGCGCCCGTGATGTGGTTGTTCGGCGCGAACTCGTCGTTGAAGACGACTTCGGTGCCGCCCAGCACCTTCGCGGCCGTCGCATAGACCTCGCGCGTGTGCACGGCGCCGCGCTTCACGTAGTCGTCGATCGCATACGTGATTTCGGGGCGCGGGATACCGATCGCGTCGGTGGCCGTCTTGCTCGGCACGATGCGGTTCTCGGGTTGCGGCAGGATTTCGTGGAAGCAGTCGAACTGCACGTAGCGCGCGGAACGGTCGCGGATCTGCGCGTCAAGCTCCTCGGGCTTCATCAGCTTGCCGCCCTTGAAGATCTTCTGCGTCTCCTGGTTGATGCGCGACATGTTCGACAGGTGGATCTTCTTCGCGGCTTCGGTCGCGCGGAACGGGCCGTCGCGGAAACCGATCAGCGACGTCATTTCCTGCGGGCCGCGGCCCGGCCACAGCTTCTCGTTCGCGTAGAACGACACGCCGGTGCCCGGGTGGTCCATCAGGTTGCGGCCGACCATGTCGGAGCTGTTCGCGACGCCGTTCGGGAAATCGCGGTTCGCCGACATCAGCAGGATCTTCGGCGTCTCGATGCCGTTCGCCGCAACCACGAAGTACTTGCCTTCGACGCGATGGTCGGCGCCGGACTTGTCCTTGTAGATCGCCGCGACGATGCGCTTGTTCGGGCCGGTTTCCAGCTTGTAGACGACCGCGTTCTCGATCAGCTTCGCACCGGCCTGCTCGGCCTTCTCGACGTGCACGATCCCGTTGTACATCGCGCCGATCGGGCAGATCGGCATGCAGTTGTTGTTCCCGCAACAGGTTGGTCGGCCGTCGTACGGACGGCTGTTGCGCGCGACCGGCTCGGTCACCACGTGGAACTTCGGGTCATAGCCGTTGAGCGCGCTCTTGATCGTCTGCTCGTTGAACGACAACGGCAGCGGCGGCATCGGGTACGGCTGCTTGCGCGGCGAGTACAGGTCTTCCTCGGGGCCCGGGCCCCACACGCCGAGCTCTTCCTCGGCGCGCTGGTAATAATGCTCGAGGTCGTCGTACTGGATCGGCCAGTCGCGGCCGACGCCGTACACGGTCTTCATCTTGAAGTCGTTCGGGATGAAGCGCCACGCGGACGCGGCCCAGTGCCACGTCGTGCCGCCCACCGCGCGGATGTACTGCGAGTTGAACTTGTGCTCGCCCTTCAGGACCAGGTAGTCGTTCGGCGGGCCGTATTCCGGATGCGGCGCCCACGGGCTCGACGGGTACGGCGCCATGAAATCGGTCTTGTCGGTCTGATTCCGAAAGCGCTCGACGATTTCCCAGCGCGGCATGCGCGGGCCGGCTTCCAGCAGGATCACCGACTTGCCCGCCATCGCGAGCTGGTGTGCCACGATCGCGCCTGCGACACCCGATCCGACGACGACGACGTCGGCCTTTTGCGTATCGGTATCGGCCATCAGGCTTGCCTCTCGATCGGTTTTTCGGCCCAGAAGCCGGGTTTGTTGGGGCAATACGAAGGGATCACGAGCGTATCGGATACGACGCCGAACATTAATGCCTCTTCGTAGGTAATCACGACGTTGTCGACGATGCCGAGATACCACGCTTCAAGAATCTTCAGCGCGAGCGCTTCCTGATCGGGATTCAGCGAGCCGGACGCGAGTGCGCCGGCGAGTTGCGGCAGGCTGTCGGCCGTCTTGAACGAGCCCTGCTGCAACGCCTGCAGGAAGCGCTGGCCGAGCACGCGGCTCAGCCCCTTCTTGCCGGTCAACGCTTCGGAGAGCGTCATGAACGTATCGAGCGGCGCGGTGCCGGGCGCATCGGCCAGGGCCCGCAACGCCAGCGAGCCCGTCAGGCCCGCCGCCGTCAGCGCCAGTGCGCCCTGCAGCCATTGACGCCGCGTGATGCCGGTTGCGTCGCCATCGCGACGCGAATGGGGAGTGTTGTCGTTGTGCATGTTTCCTTCTCTCGAACGCCGGATTCGGGAAAACCACGCTTGATATTTCTCAAATTTCGGCGCGGACCTGAAATGTACGCGCACAAATCGGATCGGACAATCTTTTTATAGTCCATTAAATGTTCCGCAATCCGCGATAATCGACATTTCGCTGCATTTTTGTGTCGTCGACGCGACAAATCTGCGACAGACGCACCGGTGTCGCATGCCGGCGACCTGCGGCTGCGCGCGACGATGCGTGCGCACGACGGTCGGTTAGAATCCCGTGCAATCAAACAGAAAGCTTCCCTCCGAGGGCAATCGAGCGATGAAGCAGCACGACAAACAGAACAACACGAATCGAACCAACCACACCACTCGGCTGCTCTGGCGCATCGGCGCCGTCGCGGCGCTCGGCGGCGCCGCGGCCCTGTCGCTGCATGCGCTCGCGGCGCGCACGGTGAGCGTGTCGCCGCAAGGCACCGTCACCGAAGTCCGGCAGACCGTCGTCAAGTTCGACGAACCGATGGTCGCGTTCGGCTCGGCATCCGCGCCGAATCCCGCGCGCGTGACCTGCAACGATTCGACCGCCGCGCGCGGCCAGGGTCACTGGCTCGACGACAAGACCTGGGTTTACGATTTCGAAAACGACCTGCCGCCCGGGGTACGCTGCTCGGTCGCGCTCAACGACACGCTGCGCTCGGTCGCCGGCAATGCGGCCAGCGGCCCGCGCCGCTTCACGTTCCAGACGGGCGGCCCGTTCCCGGTGAACGTGCGCCCCGGCTCGCGCGAGATCGAGGAACGGCAGGTCTTCGTGATGAAGCTGAACGGCCCGGCCGAACCGCGCTCGGCGCTCGCGAACATCTGGTGCGAAGCGGCCGGCATCGGCAACCGCATTCCCGTCACGGCCGCCGACGACGATACGCGCAACGCACTGCTCGACCATTTCGGGCTGAAGAAGGACGCCGCGCGCGTATTGACGCTGTCGTGCTCGCAGGCGCTGCCGGCGAGCGCGAAGATGCAGCTCGTGTACGGCAAGGGCGTCGCGAGCCCGAGCGGCATCGCGAACGAAACCGAACGGCGCTTCGATTTCACCGTGCGCGCGCCGTTCGCCGCGAGCTTCTCGTGCGAACGCGAGAACGCGAAGGCGCCCTGCACGCCGCTGCGCCCGCTCACGCTGTCGTTCAACGCGCCGATCTCGCGCAAGAACGCCGAGGCGATCAAGCTGCGCGGCTCCGACGGTTCGCTGTCGCCGACCTTCGCGGCCGACGACCACAGCGAGGAAGTGACGACCGTCACGTTCAACCCGCCTTTGCCCGCGCAGGCCGCGCTGACGATCGAACTGCCGTCGGGCCTGCGCGACGTGACCGACCGCTCGCTGTCCAACGCCGACCTGTTCCCGCTGGCGACGCGCACCGCGCCGATGCCGCCGCTCGCAAAATTCTCGTCGGGCACCTTCGGGATCGTCGAGCGCTTCGCCGAACCCGATACGCCGGCGCTCGTGCCCGTCACGCTGCGCAACGTCGAGGCCGACCTGCATATCGCCGGCCTCAACGCGGGCGGCGCGCAGTTCGCGAACCTGAAGGTCGAGAACGACACCGCGATCCGCCAGTGGATGCGCACCGTCGACCGCTTCGACAACTGGTCGATGACGGCCGACTCGATCGACAGCCAGATTCCCGGCCTGCTCCAACGCAAAGGCCAGCACCCCGTCTACGTGCCGCTCCAGGCCGGCGAAAAGCAGCCCGCGCCGAAGGACCGCCGCATCGACGTACGATCGCTGTCGCTGCTCAAGGGCGAGCCCGGCGCGCAGGCGCTGACGCTGCCGCAGGCCGACCCGAAGACGCTGCGCCCGTTCGAGATCGTCGGCGTGCCGATCGACAAGCCCGGCTTCTACGTGCTCGAACTCGCGTCGCCCGCGCTCGGCCGCTCGCTGCTCGCGAAGCCGTCGAGCATGTACGTGCGCACCACCGTGCTCGTCACGAACCTCGGCGTGCACCTGAAACAGGGCCGCGAGAACAACCTCGTGTGGGTCACGACGCTCGACAAGGGCAAGCCCGTGCCGAACGCGCAGATTCGCGTGTCGGACTGCAACGGCGATGAAATCGCCGCGGGCAAGACCGATGCGCAGGGCCTGCTGAAGATCGACGGGTCGTTCGAACCGAAGCACGAATGCAGTTCGTCCGAGCGTTTCGACGACTACTTCGTGTCGGCGCGCGTCGACGATCCGAAGACGGGCCACGACATGGCATTCGTCAGCTCGGGCTGGAACCGCGGGATCGAATCCTGGCGCTTCAACGTGCCGACCGACACCGATAGCGCGCCGACCATGCGCGCGCACACGGTGTTCGACCGCACGCTGCTGCGCGCGGGCGAAACCGTGTCGATGAAGCATTTCATCCGGTCCGAGACGCTGCAGAGCCTCGCGTTCCCGTCGCAATACCCGACGCGCGTGACGATCCGCCATCTCGGCACGGGTCAGACGTACAAGCTGCCGCTCACGTGGGCCGCCGATCACAGCGCGGACACGCAGTTCACGCTGCCGCCGGCCGCGAAGCTCGGCGAATACAGCGTCGCGCTCGAAGGCGGCCCGGAAGACGCGCCGACCGCCACCTACTACAGCGGCAGCTTCCGCGTCGAGGCGTTCCGCCTGCCGGTGCTGAAGGGATCGATCGGCGCGCGCGACGCGCAGAAGAGCCCGCTCGTCGCGGTGAAGGAAGCGCCGCTCGCGGTGCAGATCGACTACGTGTCGGGCGGCGGCGCATCGAACCTGCCGGTGCAGGTGTCGGCGCTGATGAAGTGGGCATCGCCGCCGTTCGCGGATCGCTTCGAGGACTTCAGCTTCACGCCGTATCGCCCCGACACGAGCGACGGCAACGCCGACGACGATTCGCAGGACGGCGACAACGCGTCGTCGTCGAACCACGATCCCGACGCGACGAAGCTGATCGCCGACAAGCTGCCGCTGACGCTCGACCGCAACGGCGCGGGCTCGGTCACGCTCAAGGGCCTGCCCGACGTCGACGCGCCGAAGCGCATCGCGCTCGAAGCGACGTTCTCCGACCCGAACGGCGAAGTGCAGACGATCCGGGGCGACACGATCCTGTGGCCGGCCGCGGTGGTGGCCGGCATCAAGGCCGGCCGCTGGGTGTCGGTCGGCCAGCGCGTGCCCGTGCAGGCGCTCGCGGTCGACCTGCAGGGCAAGCCGCGCGCATCGGTGCCGATCGAGATCAAGGGCGTCGCGCACATCACGACGTCGTCGCGCAAGCGGATGGTCGGCGGCTTCTATGCGTACGACAACAAGAGCGACACGCGCGACCTCGGCGTGCTGTGCTCGGGCAAGACCGACGACAAGGGCCGCATGGCCTGCGACGCGACGCTCGAACAGGCCGGCAACGTGCAGCTGATCGCGGTCGCGAAGGACGGCGACGGCCGCACGTCGAACGCATCGACGTCGGTCTGGGTCACGCGCGAGGACGAACTCTGGTTCGGCGGCGACAACACCGACCGGATCGACGTGATCCCGGAGAAGACCTCGTACGAACCGGGCGAAACGGCCCGCTTCCAGGTGCGCATGCCGTTCCGCTACGCGACCGCGCTCGTCGCGGTCGAACGCGGCGGCGTGATGGAAACGCACATCGTCGAACTGAACGGCAAGAACCCGACCGTCGACCTGAAGGTCGGCGAATCGTGGGGGCCGAACGTCTACGTGTCGGTGCTCGCGCTGCGCGGCCGGATTCGCGAAGTGCCGTGGTACTCGTTCTTCACGTGGGGCTGGAAAGCGCCGGTCGAATGGGCGCGCGCGTTCTGGCGCGAAGGCCGCCACTATGAAGCGCCGACCGCATTCGTCGACCTGTCGAAGCCCGCGTTCCGCTACGGCCTCGGCGAGATCAAGGTCGGCACGGGCGTCCACCGTCTCGGCGTGACCGTGACGACCGACGCGACGCGCTACACGGTGCGCGGCAAGGCGCAGGCGCACGTGAAGGTCACGCTGCCGAACGGCCAGCCCGCGCCGGCCGGCACGCAGATCGCGGTCGCGGCCGTCGACGAGGCGCTGCTCGAACTGATGCCGAACAACAGCTGGGACCTGCTCGACGCGATGCTGCGACGGCGCGCGTACGGCGTCGAGACGGCCACCGCGCAGATGGAAATCGTCGGCCGCCGCCATTTCGGCCGCAAGGCCGTGCCGGCCGGCGGCGGCGGCGGCGGCAGCGCGCCGACGCGCGAGCTGTTCGACACGCTGCTGCTGTGGAATCCGCGCGTGACGCTCGACGCGAACGGCAGTGCGACCGTCGAGGTGCCGCTGAACGACGCGCTCACGCGCTTCCGGATCGTCGCGATCGCGGCAGTCGGCCCCGACCGTTTCGGCACCGGCAGCACGTCGATCCGCAGCACGCAGGATCTGCAACTGATCTCCGGCCTGCCGCCGCTCGTGCGCGAAGGCGACGCGTTCCGCGCGCAGGTCACGCTGCGCAACACGACCGACCGCGCGATGCAGGTCGTCGTGACGCCGCGCGTGACGGGCCTCGAGGTCGCGCCGCAAACCGTGTCGCTCGCGGCCAATACGGCGACCGAGGTCGCGTGGACGATCACCGTGCCCGAGCAGGCGCTCGACGCGGCCGGCGCGCTGAACTGGCGCATCGAAGCGGCCGAGCAAGGCGGCAAGCGCGCGTCCGACGCGCTGGCGGTCGCACAGAAGGTCGTCCCTGCACTGCCGGTAACCGTGCAGCAGGCGACGCTCGCGCAGGTCGACGGCACGCTGACGGTGCCCGTGTCGGCACCGGCCGGCGCCGTCAGCAACGCACAGGGCACGCCGCGCGGCGGCATCGCCGTGTCGCTGCAGTCGAAGCTTGCCGACGGCCTGCCCGGCGTGCGCCGCTGGTTCGAGCGCTATCCGTACCGCTGCCTCGAACAGCAGGCGTCGCGCGCGATCGGCCTGCGCGACCCGGCGCAATGGCAGGCGCTGGTCGCGCGCATGCCCGTCTATCTCGACAGCGACGGGCTCGCGAGCTACTTCCCGCCGTCGTCCGACGATTCGCACCACGGCAGTCCGACGCTGTCGTCGTACCTGCTCGTGCTGTCCGACGAGGCGAGCCGTGCCGACCCGCGCTTCGCGCTGCCGGAAGACCTGCGCACGCAGCTCGAAGCCGGGCTCGCGCGCTTCGTCGACGGCCGCATCGAGCGCAACGCGTGGGCGCCGCGCCAGGATCGCGACCTGCGCAAGCTCGCCGCGATCGAGGCGCTGTCGCGCTACGGTGCCGTGCAAGGCCGCATGCTCGGTTCGATCGAGATCGCGCCGAACCAGTGGCCGACGTCGGCGGTGATCGACTATCACGCGATCCTGACGCGCGTGAAGGACATCCCGCAGCGCGACGAGAAACGCGCGCAGGTCGAACAGATCCTGCGGGCGCGCCTCACGTACCAGGGCACGCAGCTCGTGTTCTCGACCGCGCGCGACGACGACCTGTGGTGGCTGATGACCAGCAACGAGACCAACGCCGCGCGTCTCGCGATGGAATTCGCGGGCGACCCGGCGTGGAAGGACGAGATGCCGCGCGTCACGGCCGGCCTGCTCGCGCTGCAGCGCCAGGGCGCATGGCAGACGACGACGTCGAACGCGCTCGGGCTGCTCGCGGTCGAGCGCTTCTCGCGCACCTACGAGAGCACGCCCGTCTCCGGCTCAACGAAGGTCGCGCTCGGCGGCAACGAGCGCGCGATCTCGTGGTCGCAGGCGCCGGCCCCGGCCGACACGCCGGCGTCGGCCACCGC
>NZ_JBNCAB010000070.1:0-39166 GCF_049805555.1 Burkholderia sp. DN3021
GCTGCAACTGCCGACGACTATGCCGATCTCATGCCTTGGAGAATGCCTGCCGCCCTCAACCGCTGAGGGGCGTTGTTAAAAGACCGCATACAGTACTTCACCATCCGCGACATCCTGATGCGTCATGCGCGCCGCACGCAACTGTCCGGTGTTCGCGTCGAGTGCGAGATGGACCTTGCGCCAGGTGCGACGCTTCGAGTAGCCATGCTGGCGAACTTTCCATTCGCCTTCGCCGTAGACCTTCGCGTCCGTGCTGTCGACGACCAGGTGCAGCGGCTCACCGCTGTGGATGACAGGCAGTTTCACCTGCAGCGTCTGTGCGCGACGTTCGGTACTGGCAATTCAGCGAAAGCCAGATCACGCAGGCTTTGCGCGAAGCCTTGCAAGGCGGTGTCTATTCGCTCAGCGCGGTGGTGTATGACCGTGGAATGACCAAGGAGTGCAAGGGCTCTGGATCATGGCTTCCGACGGGCGGCACTTGTTGAAGACTGGTGAATTTGTTACCTGCTTCCAACACCTGAGGGGAAGGGCGCCACTGAATTCGTCGACGGCTGTAAGCAACTTTGCAATCAGGCTTGCGGGTAGGCGCTCAGAAGCAAAAAGCCCGCTGCGAGCGGGCTTTTTGCGTGCTACAGATTTGCTACAGCAGAGGGCAGGAGCCTTGCTGGACAAGTCATGCGCTCGTCATTCCATCCCCTGAACTACGGGGAGAGCCATGTCCGGGCGATCGCGCGAAAAACGCGAACCGGACGGCGATGTGGACAGCGCGCAGAGTATAGCAAACGCGCGGCGCATCGGCGGGCGGATTGCACGCCGACGCGCGTATCGCGCGGTCAGCCGCGATCAGAAATCGACGACGACGAAATCTTCCTTGCCCACGTCGCACAGCGGGCACCGCCAGTCGGCGGGAATGTCGGCAAAACGGGTGCCGGGCGCGATGCCCTCGTCGGGCAGCCCTTCCGCTTCGTTGTAGACCCACCCGCAAATCAGGCAGACCCAGCTCTGGTATTCGGTTATTTCGCTCATGTAGCGCTCGGGATAATGAAAGCTCGGTAATGCCGTCCGCAGCCTCGCCGGCGGACGAAAGGCGCAATGTTACCGGAATTTCGCCGAACGCCTGCGCAACGTCGTTTTAAACGTACGCATCGCGAACAATGGGTGTCATCACGTGCGGCGGGCTTGCAGTGTATGCTTCGTGGGCCTGTCAATCTGAAGGAGGTAACGATGCTCAACAGAAAGTGGATCGCGGGTGCGGTTTGTGTCGCGGCGCTGGCCGTGTCGACGCTCGCGCGCGCCGAAGCACGCGTGTTCTTTGTCGAGCCGCAGGACGGCGCGACGGTGTCCAGCCCCGTGCACGTGAAGTTCGGTCTCGAAGGCGTGGCGCTCAAGCCGGCCGGCGACATGACGCCGAATACGGGCCACCATCACCTGCTGATCGACGGCAAGCCGGTGCCGAAGGGCGACGTGATCCCGGCGTCCGACCATTCTCTGCATTTCGGCAAGGGCCAGACCGAAACCGATGTGAAGCTGCCGCCCGGCCCGCACACGCTGACGCTGCAGCTCGGCGACGGTGCGCACCGTTCGTACGGTCCCGAAATGAGTTCGACTACCACGGTCAACGTGAAGTAACCGCAGCATCCTGCGCGGGCGCCCGATGCGCCATGCGCGGGATGGCCGGCCGACCGGCCGCGGGCATCGGGCCGGCATTTGCCCGTTCACCTGGTCGCGCGCAATCCGCGGCCGGCATCCGGTACCGGAAACCGGCCGCAAGCCATACATGGCGACGCTCCATCGCACCGCGTCGACGCGGTTCGAGTGCCGCTTGCAGGGCTAGTCCGTCCGGCCATACCGGTGGCGGCGTCCGCGACCGGTACAATGGGCGCTTCCGATTCCTCTCTCTCCGCCGTCTCCCCATGTCGCTCTATTCCATTACCGGCGCGCAGCTCGCGTTCGGTCACGTCGCGTTGCTCGATCACGCGGATTTCTCGCTGGAAGCCGGCGAGCGCGTCGGCCTGATCGGCCGCAACGGCGCGGGCAAGTCGTCGCTGCTGAAGATCGTCGCCGGCCTCGCGAAGCCCGACGACGGGCTGGTCACGCGCCAGCAGGAACTGGTGACCGTCTACGTGCCGCAGGAGCCTGAATTCGAGCCGGGCGCGACGGTGTTCGATGCGGTCGCGTCGGGGCTCACGCACACGCGCGAACTGCTCGAAGAATACGATTCGATCGCGCACCGCCTCGCGGATATACCGGAAGGCGCCGAGCACGATGCGCTGCTCGCGCGGATGAACGCGCTGCAATCGTCGCTCGACGCGCACGACGCATGGAGCTGGCGCACGCGCGTGTCGATGACGCTCGCGCAGATCGGCCTGCCGGACGGCGACGCGAGCGTCGACGCGCTGTCGGGCGGGATGCAGAAGCGCGTCGCGCTGGCGCGCGCGCTGGTGCTGCAGCCCGACGTGCTGCTGCTCGACGAACCGACCAACCACCTCGACTTCGACGGCATCCGCTGGCTGGAAGAGCTGCTCGTCGCGCAGCGCGCGGGCCTGCTGTTCATCACGCACGATCGCGCGTTCCTCGACCGCGTCGCGACGCGCATCGTCGAGCTCGACCGCGGCCGGCTGCTGTCGTACCCGGGCAATTTCTCCGCGTACCAGACCCGCAAGGCGCAGCAGCTCGAAGTCGAGCGCGTGGAAAACGAGAAGTTCGACAAGCTGCTCGCGCAGGAAGAGGTGTGGATCCGCAAGGGCGTCGAGGCGCGCCGCACGCGCAGCGTGGGCCGCATCGCGCGGCTCGAGCAGATGCGTCACGAGCGCGCGGAGCGCCGCAATTCGCAGGGCAACGTAAGGCTCGACGTCGCGCAGGGCGAGAAGTCCGGCAAGATCGTCGCGGAGCTGACCGACGTGACGAAGCGCTACGGCGGCCGTACGGTCGTCGACCGCTTCTCGACGACGGTCATGCGCGGCGACAAGATCGGCTTCGTCGGCCCGAACGGCGCGGGCAAGACTACGCTGCTCAAGCTGATCCTCGGCGAGCTGAAGCCCGACGAAGGCACGGTGCGCACCGGCACGAACCTTCAGGTCGCGTATTTCGACCAGATGCGCGCGCAGCTCGACCAGGAGAAGAGCCTCGCGGATACCATCAGCCCCGGCAGCGAATGGGTCGAGATCGGCGGCGTGCGCAAGCACGTGATGAGCTATCTCGGCGACTTCCTGTTCGCGCCGGAGCGCGCGCGTTCGCCGGTGAAGTCGCTGTCGGGCGGCGAGCGCAACCGGCTGCTGCTCGCGCGCCTGTTCGCGCGTCCGGCCAACGTGCTGGTGCTCGACGAACCGACCAACGACCTCGACATCCCGACGCTCGAACTGCTCGAAGAGTTGCTGGCCGACTACGACGGCACGGTGCTGCTCGTCAGCCACGATCGCGCGTTCCTCGACAACGTCGTGACGTCGGTGATCGCGGCCGAAGGCGACGGCAAGTGGCGCGAATACGTCGGCGGCTTCACCGACTGGCAGATCCAGAGCGAGCGCTCGGAGCAGCTCGCGCAGCAGGAAGCCGCGAAGCGCGCGGTCAAGGAAGCGGCGCCCGTCAAGGAAGAGCCGGCGAAGAGCGCCGCGGGCCGCAATGCGCAGCGCACGGTGAAGCTGTCGTTCAACGAGCAGCGCGAACTCGATTCGCTGCCGGAGAAGATCGCCGCTCTCGAAGAAGAGCAGAAGACGATCAATGCGCAACTCGAGGACGGCTCGATTTTCGCGAAGGATCCGCAGGAAGGCACGCGCCTGACCGAGCGGTTCGCGGCGATCGACGACGAATTGCTCGCCGCGCTCGAACGGTGGGAAACGCTCGAGGCGAAGCGCAAGCCGGCATAACGCGCGTCGCGCGCCGCGCGGCCGGCGATGGCCGCGCGATGATCTCGCGATTGGCATGCCACGCGGAACCAGTAAAATACCGCGCGTCCCGGGTAGCGCAGCACGCCGCGCGCCCGCTTTCGGAGCAGTCCAAGCACACCGTTGTTTCGATTCGCTTTTTTACGGAACTCAATGTTTTGTCCACGACGTTATCCACACGAGGTGTGGACAACGTCCCGATGAATGACGAAATTCAGCGCCTATGTCAACGAAGAAACCCAGCGCGGCCTATAGCGAAGCATCGATCAAGGTGCTCAAGGGTCTCGAGCCGGTCAAGCAGCGGCCCGGCATGTACACCCGTACCGAGAATCCGCTGCACATCATCCAGGAAGTCATCGACAACGCGTCCGACGAGGCACTCGGCGGCTACGGCAAGCAGATCACGGTCACGCTGCACACCGACCAGTCGGTGTCGGTCGAGGACGACGGCCGCGGCATCCCGTTCGGCATGCACCCCGAAGAAGGCGTGCCGGTCGTCGAGATCGTGTTCACGCGCCTGCATGCGGGCGGCAAGTTCGACAAGGCCGCGGGCGGCGCGTATACGTTCTCGGGCGGCCTGCACGGCGTCGGCGTGTCGGTGACGAACGCGCTCGCGACGCGCCTCGACGTGACGGTCTGGCGCGACGGCAAGATCGCCGAACTCGGCTTTGCCGACGGCGACGTCGTGAAGCCGCTGGCGACGCAGGGCGCGGGCCGGGGCGAGAAGAAATCCGGCACGCGCGTGCAGGTGTGGCCGAATCCGAAGTACTTCGATTCGCCGAACCTGCCGCTCGGCGAACTGCAGCGCCTGCTGCGCTCGAAGGCCGTGCTGCTGCCGGGCGTCGAGGTCGTGCTCGTCAACGAAAAGACCGGCGAGCGCCAGACGTGGAAGTACGAGGACGGCCTGCGCGGCTACCTGCTCGACGAGATGAACGGCAGCGAACTGCTGATCCCGCTGTTCGAAGGCGAGCGTTTCGCCGATTCGCGTTCGGGCGACGATACGTTCGCCGAGGGCGAGGGTGCGTCGTGGGTCGTTGCCTGGAGCGAGGAAGGCTCGCTCGTGCGCGAGTCGTACGTGAACCTGATCCCGACGCCGGCAGGCGGCACCCACGAATCGGGGCTGCGCGACGGTCTCTATCAGGCGGTGAAAAGCTTCGTCGAGCTGCACAATCTGCAGCCGAAGGGCGTGAAGCTGCTCGCCGAAGACGTGTTCGCGCGCGTGTCGTTCGTGCTGTCCGCGAAGGTGCTCGATCCGCAGTTCCAGGGGCAGATCAAGGAACGCCTGAACAGCCGCGACGCGGTGAAGCTCGTGTCGTCGTTCTCGCGCCCCGCGCTCGAACTGTGGCTGAACCAGCACGTCGAGCACGGCAAGAAGCTTGCCGAACTCGTGATCAAGCAGGCGCAGGCGCGCACGCGCGCGGGCCAGAAGGTCGAGAAGCGCAAGAGCTCGGGCGTCGCGGTGCTGCCCGGCAAGCTGACCGACTGCGAGACCGAGGATATCGAGCGCAACGAGCTGTTCCTCGTCGAGGGCGATTCGGCGGGCGGCTCCGCGAAGATGGGCCGCGACAAGGAGTACCAGGCAATCCTGCCGCTGCGCGGCAAGGTGCTGAATACCTGGGAAACCGAGCGCGACCGCCTGTTCGCGAACAACGAAGTGCACGACATCTCGGTTGCGATCGGCGTCGATCCGCACAGCCCGGACGACACCATCGACCTGTCGAACCTGCGCTACGGCAAGATCTGCATCCTGTCGGACGCGGACGTCGACGGCTCGCACATCCAGGTGCTGCTGCTCACGCTGTTCTTCAAGCATTTCCCGCAACTGATCGAGCGCGGCCACGTGTATGTCGCACGGCCGCCGCTGTTCCGCGTCGACGCGCCCGCGCGCGGCAAGAAGCCCGCGCAGAAGCTCTATGCGCTCGACGACGGCGAGCTGGAAGCGATCCTCGACAAGCTGCGCAAGGACGGCGCGCGCGAGACGCAGTGGAGCATCAGCCGCTTCAAGGGTCTCGGCGAAATGAGCGCCGAGCAGCTTTGGGACACGACGATGAATCCCGACACGCGCCGCCTGATGCCGATCAAGCTCGGCGAGCTCGACTTCGACGCGACCGTCGCGCGGATGACGATGCTGATGGGCAAGGGCGAGGCAGCCGCGCGGCGCGGCTGGCTCGAGGAAAAGGGCAACGACGTCGAAGCGGATATCTAAGCCCCCTGCGCGCGGCCGGGCATGACGCCCGGCCCGGCCTCACGCCACTTACGAATACGGAATTCAGATGGACGACAACACTTCCGATCTCTTTGCCAGCCCCGACGCGCCCGAGAGCGACGCGCTGACGCTCGGCAACTACGCGGAGCAGGCGTATCTCAGCTACGCGGTCAGCGTCGTGAAGAGCCGCGCGCTGCCCGACGTGTGCGACGGCCAGAAGCCGGTGCAGCGCCGGATTCTGTTCGCGATGAACGAAATGGGCCTCGGCCCGGACGCGAAGCCGGTGAAGTCGGCGCGCGTGGTCGGCGACGTGCTTGGTAAATACCACCCGCACGGCGACCAGTCGGCATACGACGCGCTCGTGCGTCTCGCGCAGGATTTCTCGCTGCGCTACCCGCTGATCGACGGGCAGGGCAACTTCGGCTCGCGCGACGGCGACGGCGCGGCGGCAATGCGTTACACCGAAGCGCGGCTCACGCCGATCGCGAAGCTGCTGCTCGACGAGATCGACCAGGGCACGGTCGACTTCATGCCGAACTACGACGGCTCGTTCGACGAACCGAAGACGCTGCCGAGCCGCATGCCGTTCGTGTTGCTGAACGGCGCGTCGGGCATCGCGGTCGGCCTCGCGACGGAAATCCCGTCGCACAACCTGCGCGAAGTGGCGGCCGCGGCGGTTGCACTGATCCGCAATCCGAAGCTTTCGCACGCGGAGCTGATGAACCTGATCCCCGGCCCGGATTTCCCGGGCGGCGGCCAGATCATTTCGAGCGACACGGAAATCGCGGCGGCCTACGAAACGGGCCGCGGCAGCCTGAAGGTGCGCGCGCGCTGGAAGATCGAGGATCTCGCGCGCGGCCAGTGGCAGCTCGTCGTCACCGAGCTGCCGCCGAGCACGTCGGGCCAGAAGGTGCTCGAGGAAATCGAGGAACTGACCAACCCGAAGCTCAAGCTCGGCAAGAAGACGCTGACGCCCGAACAGCTCAACACGAAGAAGGCGATGCTCGACCTGCTCGACGCGGTGCGCGACGAGTCGGGCAAGGAAGCGGCGGTGCGGCTCGTGTTCGAGCCGAAGTCGCGCACGATCGACCAGACGGAATTCGTGAACACGCTGCTCGCGTACACGAGCCTCGAATCGAACGCGACGCTGAACCTCGTGATGATCGGCGCCGACGGCCGGCCGGGCCAGAAGGGCCTGCTGACGATCCTCGACGAATGGGTGAAGTTCCGCCAGCTGACGATGACGCGGCGCACGCGCCATCGTCTCGCGAAGGTCGACGACCGCATCCATATCCTCGAAGGGCGGATGATCGTCTTCCTGAACATCGACGAGGTGATCCGCATCATCCGCGAGTCGGACGAGCCGAAGGCTGCGCTGATGAGCGCGTTCGGCCTCTCCGAGCGGCAGGCCGAGGACATTCTCGAAATCCGGCTGCGCCAGCTCGCGCGGCTCGAGAAGATCAAGATCGAGAAGGAACTCGAAGCGCTGCGCGACGAGAAGGCGAAGCTCGAGGAACTGCTTGCGAACGAAAGCGCGATGAAGCGGCTGATGATCAAGGAGATCGAGGCCGACGCGAAGCAGTACGGCGACGAGCGCCGCACGCTGATCCAGCAGGAAAAGCGCGCGACGTTCGAGGCGAAGGTGGTCGACGAGCCGGTGACGGTCGTCGTGTCGCAGAAGGGCTGGGTACGCGCGCTGAAGGGCCACGGGATCGACCCGGCAGGCTTCACGTTCAAGGCCGGCGACCATCTGTATGCGGCGTTCCAGTGCCGCACGCCCGATCGCCTGATCGCATGGGGCAGCAGCGGCCGCGTGTATTCGGTCGACGTGTCGGTGCTGCCGGGCGGGCGCGGTGACGGCGTGCCGGTCACGTCGCTGATCGAGCTCGAATCGGGTTCGCACCTGATGCACTACTATGCGGCGCCGGCCGACCAGCAACTGCTGCTCGCATCGAGCAACGGCTTCGGCTTCCTGGCGAAGGTCGGCGACATGGTGAGCCGCGTGAAGGCCGGCAAGTCGTTCATGACGATCGATACGGGCGTAGCAGCGGGCGCGGTGCCGCTCGCGCCGATGCCCGTGCTGCCGAACGCGACGCAGGTCGCGTGCCTGTCGAGCGGCGGCCGCCTGCTCGTGTTCGGGATGGACGAGATGAAGACGCTGTCCGGCGGTGGCCGCGGCGTGATCCTGATGGCGCTCGACGACAAGGAAACGCTCGTGCAGGCGCTCGCGATCGATCCGGCGGGCGTCGTGCTGATCGGCACGGGCCGCGGCGGCAAGGCGCAGGACGACACGCTGTCGTATGCGGGGCTCGCGCCGCATATCGGCAAGCGCGCACGCAAGGGCCGCGCGCCGGACACGAAGCTCAAGGTCGTCAACGAGCTGCGTCCGCTGCTCGGCTGACGCCGCGCGCGATCGTCCGGTTCGGCCGCGATCGAAGGCCGCACTTCCGCTTCGGCGGACGTGCGGCCTTTTCTTTGGGACCGCGGATTCGGGTGATTCGGGTAAGCAAGCGTGGCGCTGTCACGCGGAACTTGCAAAATATTGTGAAATCGCGCCTGGGGCCTGAACCGCGCGGCGACAGGCCGGTCGAACGACGTTCGATGCCGCGTGCGACGCGGCCGTTCGCAGCACCCACCCCATCACAGGATTGCCGCCATGTCCCACGCTGTTGCCGTCGCGCTGTTTCTTCATCTGCTGGCCGTTGCCGTGTGGGTGGGCGGGATGGTCTTCGCGAACTTCTGCCTGCGTCCGGCATTGTCCGACCTGTCGCCGCAGCTCCGGTTGCCGCTGATCGAAGGCGTGTTCGGCCGCTTCTTCAACTGGGTGGCGGGTTCCGTGATCGTGATCCTGCTGTCCGGCGGCTTCCTGCTCGTGGAGTTCGGCGGCGCGCACGCGACGTGGTCGCTGCACGCGATGGCCGGGCTCGGCGTCGTGATGATGCTGATCTTCGGGCACATCCGCTTCGCGCTGTTTCCGCGCATCCGCCGCGCGGTGCAGGCGCAGAACTGGCCGGACGGCGCGCGCGCGGTGAACGCGGTGCGCCTGCTCGTCGTCGTCAATCTCGTGCTCGGTGTCGTCACAGTCGGTGCGGCCGTGCTGTCGCGCGGCTTCTGATCTTCAGGCGCATGCCGGCGCCAACCGCGGGCGCGCCGGCATGCGCCGCTACGCGGCCAGCATCGCGTCGAGCAGCCAGGAGCCGGCCGGGCCGAGCGGGCGGTTGCGCGACCATACCGCATCCACCCGCACACGGCGCGGCCAGCCGCGTGCGCGCAGTTCGCACAGGCGATCGCGCGCGAAGTGGTCGACCATCCAGCGCGGCAGCTCGGCCCAGCCGAACCCCAGCACCGCCATCTCCAGCAGCATCAGGTAGCTCGGCGCCAGCCAGTGCTGCGTGCCGACGACGATCCGGTCGTCGGCGCTGCGGCCTTCCGTTTTCACATAGGTGTTGAGGCGCAGTTCGCGCACGTCGCGCAGCGCCGCGTGCGGCACTTCCGTATCGCCGTATTCCGCAAGCGCATGCGTGCGCCCGACGAACAGCCCGATCTCCGATTCCTCCGCCACCGTCGCCGCGCCGATATCGGCCGGGTAGGCAGCGCGCGCGGCCATCAGCCCGAGCTGCGCGCGACCCTGCTGGATCAGGTCGAGCACGTCTTCGTGCTCGGCGATCTGGCATTCGAGCTCGAGCGCCGGAAAGCGCCGTTCGAGCGCCATCAACGTTTCCTCGTAGCGCTTCGACTGGTACGTATCGGACACGACGAGCGTCAGCCGTGCTTCTTCGCCCTGTGCGAGCCGCGCGGCCGTGCGGTCGATCGCCGCGCCGGCCTCGAGTGTGCGCTGCACCTGCGGCAGCAGCGCGCGCCCGGCGTCGGTCAGCGTCGGTGCGCGCGTCGAGCGGTCGAACAACTGCACGCCGAGATCGATCTCGAGGTTCGCGATCGCCTCCGACACGGTCGACTGGCGCTTGCCGAGCTTGCGCGCGGCGGCCGTGAACGAGCCGAGCAGCGCGGCTTCGACGAATGCGAGCAGGGCTTCGGGGGCGTGGCGCATGTGGCGCTCCAGGCTTTGTTGTATCGGTAAAACCGATGATATCAAACTGGATTCATACGGTTACGCCGATCAAAATGACCGATATGAATGACGTAACGAATCGGAGGGAACCATGAAACAGATGAACAAAACGGTGACGGAACGGCTGCTGCATGCGCTGACGTTCGAGCTGGTCGCGATCGCGCTGTGCGCGCCGATCGGCGCGTGGCTGCTCGATATGCCGGTATCGCACGTCGGTGTGCTGACGGTGATGGTGTCGCTGATCGCGATGGCGTGGAACATGACCTTCAACACGCTGTTCGACCGCTTCGAACGGCGCGCGGGGCTGTCGCGCACGCTCGGCATGCGGATCGCGCACGCGGTCGTCTTCGAGCTCGGCCTCGTCGCGATGGTGGTGCCCGTTGCCGCGTGGTGGCTGAACGTGAGCCTCGTCGAGGCGCTGCTGCTCGACCTCGGCATCGTGCTGTTCTTCCTGCCGTACACGTTCTGCTTCAACCTCGCGTACGACGCGCTGCGCGCCCGCTGGATGGCACGCCGGGTCGCGGTGCAGGCGGGGTGAAGTCGCCTGGTGCCGGTGAGTGCCGGTCGAGTCCGGTAGCGTGACGGCCGCCCGTCAGCGCACGGCCCACAACCACACGCCGCAGACAACCGCGACCGCGCCGTAGACGGCATAGACGGGCACCCTGAGGCGCGTGAAGCACAGCGTCGCGAACGCGCCCGTCAGCCAGTAAATCGGGTCGGCCGGCTCGCGATGCAGAATCTTCACGACGGCGACGACGAGAAAGCCCGTCGTCGCCGCGCGCAGCAGGCGCATCCCGTGCTCGAAGCGCGAATGGCGCTTGAGCCGGGACAGGTGGTTCTGAGCAAACACGACGAGACAACCCGACGGAATGAACAGCGCGGCCGTGGCGAGCAGCGCGCCGACCCAGCCGTCGGTCAGGTAGCCGAGAAACGGCACGACGTTCAGCAGCGGCCCCGGCGCCACGGGGGACAGCGCGAACGCCAGCGTGAAGTCGTGATCGGAGATGCCCGTGGCCGGCGAGACGAACAGCGTCTTGAGCACCGGCAGCGCGGAGAAGCCGCCGCCGAACAGCGTCATGCCGGCGCCCGCGAGGCGCGGCCACAGCAGTTGCTCCTGGTAATCGCCTGGCAGCGGCACGGCGAACAACGCGACGAGCACGCCGAGCAGCACGAGCAGGTTGCGGTCGCGTTTCGACAGCGTGAAATCGACCGCGTCGCGTTGCGTCGGCCCGGTCAGCCAGCCCGCTGCAAACGCAGCGAAAAGAATCCCGACGAAAGCGGCCGGACTATGCGCGAACGCGAGCAGAATCGTCGACAGCGCGGCGATCGCCTGTTCGAGCCGCGTGCGCGCGAGCATGCGCAACTGCTTGACCCACGTGATGCCGATCAGCGCGGCGAGCACCATCCCGAAGTGATTGATCAGCATCGGCGCGGCAAGCGAGCGCACGAGCGGCGTGCGATAGAAGATCGCGAACAGCGTCATCAGGATGGAAAACGGCAGCACGCTCGCGAGGCCGGCGACCCATGCGCCGGCGCGACCGTGCAGCGTCTGGCCGACCTGCACCGCAACGTTGCAGCCGACGGGGCCCGGCACGAGCCACGCGAGCGCGACGAGATCGCCGAATACGTGCGGTTCGATGCGCTGCAGCCGTTCCACGTAGTGGCGTTCGAGTTGCGCCATCATCGAAAGCCCGCCCCACGAGATCGCCGAAATGCCGGCGACGACCTTGAACAAGGTCCATAGGGATGCCGGCGCCTCTTCGACACGAGCGGTCACTTCGACTTCGACGGTTGTCATGGTTGTGGTGTTGGCGCAGGCCAGATCTCGCGCGTATAGACGCTGACGGCGGCCCGCCGATACGTTGGCCCTCCCGATTGTCCGCCGCGCATCGCGACACTGCCATGCGCGGAAACGCTAATTAATAAACTGAAGAATAAGATCGGAAAACGAAATAATTGTGGCAGCGCGCAACGAGTGCCACGGCTGTGCAGCCGCAGCCGCGGTGCACTCAGGCGCCGGTGCTGCCCGTCGCGCGGTGCGCGATGACGTTCGGATGGTCGCCGCGCACGCCGAAGCGCGCGATCAGCGCGGGAATCGCGTCGGCCGGCACCGGGCGGGAGAACAGGAAGCCCTGCGCCTCGATCTCGCCGAGCGCGGACAGCCACGTGATCTGCTCCTCGGTTTCCGTGCCTTCGACGACGACGGTCAGGCCGAGCGAGCGCGCGAGATGCACGATCGACGACACCATCACGCACACGCTGCGATCGTTCGGGATCGCCTGCACGAACGAGCGGTCGACCTTCAGCGTGTCGACGGAGAAGCGGTGCAGGTACGACAGCGACGAATAGCCGGTGCCGAAATCGTCGAGTGCGATCCGGATGCCGAGCTTCTTCAGCGCGACGATCTTCTCGGACACGAGTTCCGGATATTCCATCATCGCGGTTTCGGTGATCTCGAGTTCGAGCCGGTTCGCGTCGATGCCGGTTTCCTGCAGCGTGCTCGAGATCGTCTCGATCAGGTCGCCGCGCCAGAACTGCACGGGCGAGATGTTGACCGCGAGCGTCAGCGTGTCGTGGCCCTCGTCGCGCCAGCGCGCGATCTGCTCGCACGCGGTGCGGATCACGAAGTCGCCGATCGGCACGATCAGGCCCGTCGATTCGGCGATCGAAATGAATTCGTTCGCGGAAATGATCCCGTGCTCGGGGTGGTCCCAGCGCGCGAGCGCCTCGAAGCCGGTGATGTAGCGGTGCGTGAGGTCGATTTTCGGCTGGTATGCGAGGAACAGTTGCCCTTCGGCGAGCGCGACGCGCAATTGCTGTTCCCAGCGCATCAGGTGGTCGGCACGGTGCGACAGGTGCGGCGCATAGAACTGGTAGCAGTTCTTGCCGGCGTCCTTCGCGCTGTACATCGCGAGGTCGGCCTTCTTCAGCAGATCGATCTCGCTCTCGTTCGCGACGGAGTGCAGCGCGATGCCGATGCTCGCATGCAGCACGAACGAACTGCCGCGCACGTCGAACGGTTCGCCGAACATCCGGATGATCGCTTCCGCGAGCCGCACCGCGCGCCGCTCGACGTCGTCGCCCTTCATCACGACGACGAACTCGTCGCCGCCGATGCGCGCGAGCGAGCCTTCGTCGCCGACCGCATCGGACAGGCGCGCCGCGGTCATCTGCAGCACGATGTCGCCGGCGTTGTGGCCGAGCGTGTCGTTGACGGTCTTGAAGTTGTCGAGATCGATGAACAGCAGGCCGAGCCGCGACAGGCTCGTCGGCATCGACACGTCGTTGCGCAGCCCGCGCAGCGTCGCATAGCGGTTCGCGAGGCCGGTGAGCAGGTCGAATTCCGCGAGCTGCGTCATCTCGCGCTCGCGGCCGAGCAGCTTGCCGATCAGGCCCGTCGCGACGCCGAAGAACGCGAGCATCGCGAGCGTGATGAAGCTCGTCATCAGCAGGTAGACGTTGCGCGTGTGGTAGTAATCCGCGAATTCCTCGGTCTGCGACAGCCCGACCATCACCGCGAGCGGGTAGCCGTCGAGGTGGCGGTACGACACGATGCGCGTCACGCCGTCGATCGGGTCGATGATCGTGCCCGTCACGCGCTCGGCGATCGGGTAGACGCCCGATGCCGAAAACGCGCCCGGCGCCTTGCTGAGCGAGCCCGTGCGCCGCGCGAGCACGCCGCCCGTGTCGGACACGACCGCGATCACGCCTTCCTTGCCGATCGCCGCGTTGTTGTAGAAGTCGTTCGTGAAATAGCTCGGGTCTTCCGACACGACGACGATGCCCGCGAAGCTGCCGTCCGGGTTGTTCAGGCGCCGCGTCATCTGCAGCGTCCAGTGGCTCGACACGCGGCCGAGCACGGGCTTGCTGATATAGAGGCGGTCGTCGTTGTGCGCGAGGTGGACCTTGAAGTGCTCGCGATCGGACAGGTTGATCGGCTGCGGATGGATTTCGGCGGTGTTCGCGAACAGGATGCCCCTGGCATTGACGAGCGACACCTGGATCAGCGTGTCGCTCGGCACGACGCCTTTCTCGACGGTGCTCGCGAGATTGAAGCGCGCGGGCGACTTCTCGAACTCGAACTTGACGAAGCGGGTGATCTGGTCGACCTGGTGGATCGCCTTGACCGTATGCTGCTCGAGCGCGGAGGACAGGATCGCCGCGGACGCCGCGGCTTCCTTGTACGCGCTGTCCTTCTCGACCGACAGACGCGCGATGATCACGGCCCACAGCAGCGCAAGCGCCAGTATCCCGAGCAGCGGGATCGCGAATAGCGCACGCCGGCGCGATTTGCGCGGCGCGCGCAGCGGCCGGGTAGGCGGCGTAGGGTTGGACCGGGCGGAGCTCATCGAAGAGGGTGGCGTCCTGCTCGCGTGCGCCATCCGTCGGGATGGCCGGCTATGGTTCGGGTCGCCCCGGCGTCTGTTCGTTCGCGGGATGCGCAACCATCGACAGACCTCCGAAACAACGGATTAGGCCCGATATTACTGGCTGGAGGGTTTTTGCGATAGCTGGGCGAATCGGAGGGGCGCCGGACGGGCCGGCGCCATGGCACATCGCGAAATGTCAGTCAGGCGACCGGAACGTGCCGTCGACGACCGTGACGGTGTGGCCGCCGATCCACGTCGTGCCGTCCTCGTCGTAGCTGACGAAGATGCGGCCGTCGCGGCCGATCGCCGTGCCCTGGCGGGCCGTATACGACCTGCCGGGGCGGCGTTCCTGCCGCGTCAGCAGCCCGGCCAGCGCGGCGTTGGCGCTGCCCGTGACAGGGTCCTCGCCGACGCCGAAGCCGCCGCCCGTCATCAGGCAGCGGATTTCGAACGTGGCGGGGCCGCCGTCGGCGTGCGGCGCATAGACCGCGAGGCCGTGCGTGCCGTAGCGGTGCGTGATCGCTTCCAGCGCGGCCGGATCGGGCGACAGGCCGATGCATGCGGCGGCCGACGTCAGCCGCACGACCAGCCACGGCGCGCCGTTGTCGACCGCGCACGGCTGCGCATCCAGGTCGATCGCGTCGCTGCGCAACGCGGCAGTCAGCGCCGCGTAGTCCGAACGGTCGAGCGGCGTGACGCGTGCCGGCGGCGCGGCGAACGCCCAGCCGTCGGCCTGCTCGCGCAGCGCGACCCGGCCGACCCCGCACTGCTGGATCAGCCGGCCCGGCGTGCGCGGCCGCGCGCCGCTTTCGAGGAACGCGTGCGCGGTGCCGAGCGTCGGGTGGCCGGCGAACGGCAGTTCGCCGCCCGGCGTGAAGATCCGTACGCGGTAGTCGGCTTCCGGATCGGTCGGCGTGCAGACGAACGTCGTCTCCGACAGGTTGGTCCAGCGGGCGATCGCGAGCATGTCGTCGTCGCCGAGCGAATCGGCGTCGAACACCACGGCGAGCGGGTTGCCCTTGAACGGCACCGACGTGAAGACGTCGACCTGCTTGAAGCGGACGAGATGACCGGGCATCGCGCTGCGCCCGTTACGCGACTTCGGCGATCAGCTCGATCTCGACGCACGCGCCGAGCGGGATCTGCGCGACGCCGAAGGCCGAGCGTGCGTGCTTGCCCGCATCGCCGAACACTTCGGCGATCAGCTCCGACGCGCCGTTCGTCACGATGTGCTGTTCGGTGAAGTCGAGCGTCGAGTTGACGAGGCTCATCAGCTTGACGATGCGCGTGACCTTGTTCAGGTCGCCGGTGTGCGCGTGCAGCGTCGCGAGCAGGTCGATCGCGATCGAGCGTGCGGCCGCCTTGCCGTCTTCCGTCTGCAGATCCGCGCCGAGCTTGCCGGCCCAGACCTTGCCGTCCTTCTTCGCGATGTGGCCCGACAGGTAGACCGTGTTGCCGCTTTGCGCGCTCATCACGTAGGCGGCGGCCGGTGCGCCGGCGGTCGGGAGCTCGATGCCGAGCGACTTCAGTTTGTCGTAGACGTTAGCCATGCGTTCGATTCCTCGTAGAGAGTCGTGACAGGAAAAGGGTGGGATCAGAGGCGCTCGCGCAGCAGCTTGCCGAGGCGAGCTACGCCTTCCTCGATCTTCTCGGGCGGCACCGTGACGAACGACAGGCGCAGCGTGTTCTGCTGCGCGTCGTTCGCGAAGAACGGCGCGCCCGGCACGAAGGCGACATGGTTGTCGACGGCCGCGGCGAGCAGCTTCATGCTGTCGATCTGCGCGGGCAGGTTCACCCAGATGAACATCCCGCCTTCCGGGCGGTTCCACGTGACGCCTTCCGGCATGTGGCGCGCGAGCGCGCCGAGCATCGCGTCGCATTGCGCGCTGTACAGTTCGCGGATCGTCGGGATGTGTTCGTCGAGGAAGCCGTCCTTGATCACTTCGTGCGCGATGCGCTGCGTCAGGGTCGGCGTGTGCAGGTCGGTGGCCTGCTTGGCCTGCACCAGCTTGAAGTGGAGTTCCTCGGGGGCAATGATGTAGCCGATCCGCAGGCCCGGTGCGAGCACCTTCGAGAACGTGCCGAGATGCACGACGTGGTCGGGCGCCATCGACAGCATCGTCGGCAGCGGCTCGCCGCGGTAGTTCAGCGCGCCGTACGGATCGTCTTCCAGCACCGGGAACGGGCTCGACTGCGCGAACGCGGCGAGCGCGCGGCGGCGCTCGACGGGCAGGCGGCGGCCGGTCGGGTTCTGGAAGTTCGGCTGCGCGTACAGGAGGCGCGCGCCTTGCGTGAGTTCGGGCGTGAGGCCTTCCGGCAGCAGGCCCTGCTCGTCGGTCGGCACCTGCACGTAGCGCGGCTCGTACAGCGAGAACGATTGCAGCGCGCCGAGGTAGGTCGGCGTTTCGACGAGGATCGGGCTGCCCGGATCGACGAGCGCCTTGCCGAGCAGGTCGAGCGCCTGCTGCGAGCCGGTCGTGATCAGCACCTGCGACACGCGCACGCTGTAGCGCTCGGCGATCCACTCGCGCAGCGGCAGGTAGCCTTCGGTCGCGCTGTACTGGAGCGCGGCGGCCGGCGCGTCGCGCAGCACGCGGTCGGCGGCAGCGCGCATGCGCTCGGCCGGGAACGTCGCGGGGGCGGGCAGGCCGCCGGCGAACGAGATGACCTCGGGGCGTTCCGTGACCTTCAGGATCTCGCGGATCGCAGAGCTCGTCAGCTTGCGGGCGCGTTCGGAAAGCTGCCAGTGCGGCGGATGCAGGTCGCTCGGATTCATAGTCTCCTCGTTCGGATATCGTGGTCAGTCAAGAAAGGTCGTTCGGGCGGATCGCTTCGACGCTTCCGGGTAGGCATGCGCGAGCGCGGTCGAGCCTTCGCGGCTGGGTGGGCAAAACCGATCAGGCAAAACAGCCATTATGGCGCACCTGTTCAGCCGGCGCGAGCCGGTTGCGCGGCGGTGGCGACCGCCGAGCGGCGCCCGAGCACCACGGTGGCGATCACGGCGGCCGCGAACAGCCACGTCGACGGCGTGACCGTTTCGCCGAACAGCAGCGCGGAAAATGCAATCGTGAAGAAAATCTGCAGCAGCTGCACCTGGCCGACGCGCGCGATGCCGCCCATCGCGAGCCCCGCGTACCACGCGAAGAAGCCGATGAACTGCGAAAAAAGGGTCACGTAGCCGAACGCGAGCCACGTGCGCAGCGCGAGCGGGCCCGGATGCGCGGCATGCTGCAGCCACGCGAGCCAGCCGACCGGCAGCACGAGGAACGGCGCGGACACGACGAGCGCCCAGCAGATCACCTGCCAGCCGCCGATCTGGCGCGCGAGGCGCGCGCCTTCCGCATAGCCGAGCGCGCCGATGCCGACCGCGACGAGCATCAGCGCGTCGCCGGCCTGTACGGTGCCGCCGCCGTCGCGCAGCGCGAACGCGATCACGAGCGCGCTGCCGGCCACCGCGCTGGCCCAGAACGCCTTCGACGGCCGCTCGTGCGACAGCCATGCGGCATACAACGCGACGAACAGCGGCTGCAGCCCGTTGACGACCGCGCCGTGCGAGGCCGGCACGGATTTCATCGCCCACGCGGAGAACACCGGATACGCGATGATCACGCCGGCCGACGTGATCGCGAGGCTTTTCAGCTGCGCGCGCGTCGGCAGCGGCTCGCGGCGCCACCACAGCAGCAGGCCAGCCGGCACGGCGGCGGCGAGCGCGCGGCCGAGCCCGTTGAGCAGCGGATTGAGTTCGGACACGACGATGCGCGTCATCGGCAGCGTCAGGCTGAAGATCATCACGCCGATCAGGCCGAGCAGCATGCCCCGGGTTTCGCGCGAATTCATGTCGAAGGTGTCTCCGAATTGCAGGGTGGTTGTAATGGACGGGCTTTCAGCGCAGCGTGCGTGCGCCCTGCGGCGTATCGAATTCGGCGACCAGCGCGGGCGGGCCGTCGCCGGTTTCCAGGTCGAGCAGGTGGGCGGCGCCGAGCCAGTCGAGCTGCTCGCGGATCGCGTCCGCACGCGGGTGGATACCCTTGAGCGCCTTCAGCGCGACGCCGTCGTCCGGCAGCGATTCGGCCGGGTGGTGCGGGCTGTCCCACTGGATCAGCGACGGCACGAGGCCGTCGCCCGCACCCTGCCATGCGGGGAACGTGCCGTCGTCGGGCACCGTGAGGCCCCAGCTCAGGTCGCCGCGCCGCATCGCGACGACGGGCGGGATGCGGGCTGGGTACTGGCTCTGCCACAGCACGAGCTGGCGCGGGCGGTCGACGCGCGCAACCCAGTGCGCGAGGAACGGGCCCTGCGCGAGCCGGGCGTGCATCGCCGGATCGTCGAGCCCGAACAGCCGCGCGCGCGGCGGCTCTGCACCGTCATCCGGGGCGGGCGCATCGGGGTCGATCGCGATCACTTCGAGGTAGAGCCCGCCCCATGCGCCGAACAGCGCATTGTGGGTCCGCATCAGCGGGTGGCGGCCGCCGCCGGCCGGTTCGATGCCGAGCGCGTCGGCGACATGGCGCACGCCTTCGTCGAGCGTGCGCGCGGCGATCACGAGATGGTCGAGTGTCAGGGAACGGGCTGGCATGAACGTCGGTCGGGGAGCGAAAGTGTCATGGTAGGCGGGCGTTGCGCCGGGCGGTTGCCGGACCGGCCGGCGCACGGGCCGCGGATCAGGCCGGCCGGCGCGGCTCCAGGTGCGGCGGGGCCGGAACGGCGGCCGCACGGTCGCCATCGCGGTCAACTGTAATCGTCGGCACCGGCACAGTAACGGTACAATCGGCGCGATAGCCTTCGGTACAGTTGGAGTTGCCGCCCCATGTCCACCGTTCCACTCGCCCAGATTCCCGTGCCGCACGATACGGCCACGCTCACGCTCGTCGACCAGCTGGTCCAGTGGGCCCGGCGGCGCATCGACGAGCGCGTGTTCCGTCCCGGCATGCGGATGCCGTCGATCCGCAAGCTCGCGCTCGACAAGAGCGTGTCGCGCTTTACCGTCGTCGAGGCGTACGAGCGCCTCGTCGCGCAGGGCTACCTCGACTCGCGGCGCGGCTCCGGCTTCTACGTGCGCGAGCGCACGGCCGGCCCGCAGCCGGTCGACAACGTGGCGCGCGTATCCGAAGCCGCGCCCGTGCACAACACGATCGACGTCGTCTGGCTGCTGCGCAACATGCTGCACACCGTCAGCCCGGAAAAGGGGCCCGGTCTCGGCTACCTGCCGGGCCGCTGGCTCGACGGCGAGCTGATCACCGGCGCGCTGCGCGCGCTCGGGCGCCAGTCCGGCGCGCAGATGCTCGGCTTCGGCACCGCGCAGGGTTTCCTGCCGCTGCGCCAGCAACTGCAGACGCGCCTTGCCGAAGTCGAGATCGGCGCGACGCCCGACCAGCTCGTGCTGGTATCGGGGATCACCCAGGCGATCGACCTGATTTCGCGGATCTACGTGCGGCCGGGCGACGCGGTGATCGTCGGCGATCCCGCGTGGTTCCAGATGTTCGGCCGCTTCGCGTCGCAGGGCGCGCAGCTCGTCGGGATGCCGTACACGCCGGACGGCCCCGATCTCGACGCGCTCGAGACGCTCGTGCAGATGTGGCGGCCGAAGATGCTCGTGATCAACTCGGTGCTGCAGAACCCGACCGGCACGTCGCTGTCGGCCGCGCAGGCATTCCGGATCCTGAAGCTCGCGGAGGCGTACGACTTCCTCGTCGTCGAGGACGACGTGTACGGCGACCTGTGCCCGCCGAGCTATCCGGCCACGCGGCTCGCGAGCCTCGACCAGCTGAAGCGCGTGATCTACCTCGGCAGCTATTCGAAGACGCTCGCGGCGAACCTGCGGGTCGGCTACGTCGCGTGCGCGCCGGAAATCGCGAAGGCGGTCACCGACCAGAAGATGCTGGTCGGGATGACGACGCCCGAGCTCAACGAGCGCGTGCTTTACAAGATCCTGACCGAGGGGCATTACCGGCGCCATGTCGAGCGGCTGCGCGCGCGGCTCGACGGCGTGCGCGACAAGACCGCGCGGATGCTCGAGCGCACCGGGCTGGGGCTCTTCGCGATGCCGGCGGCCGGGATGTTCCTGTGGGCCGACACGGGGGTCGATTCGGACGCGCTCGCGGCCGCCGCGCACGAAGAGGGGTTCCTGCTGACGCCCGGCAGCCTGTTTTCGCCGCAGCAGTCGCCGTCGACGTGGACACGCTTCAACGTCGCGAACTGCGGCGATCCGGCGTTGCCGGGGTTTCTCGCGCGCTACATCGATTCGGCGGTGCGGCGCGCGTCGTGACGCGGCGCGCCGGCCCTTGAAATCGGGCGCACCACCCCCAGATAGGCGCGCGAACCGCCGGCGCCGGGCGGTCGTCCGTGCGCGGGCCTCGCGGCATCGCGCGCCGGCCGCCTGCGCCACACCATTCAAGTTCAAGTAAGAGGAAACAATATCCATGGCACATGAAACGATGAGCTTTCAGGCAGAGGTCAAGCAACTCCTCCACCTGATGATCCATTCGCTCTACAGCAACAAGGAAATCTTCCTGCGCGAACTGGTGTCGAACGCGTCCGACGCGGCCGACAAGCTGCGTTTCGAGGGGCTCGCGGACAACGCGCTGTACGAGAACGATCCGAACCTGCGCATCCGCATCGGCTACGACAAGGCCGCGCGCACGATCACGATCGACGACAACGGCATCGGCATGAGCCGCGACGAGGCGATCGCGAACCTCGGCACGATCGCGCGTTCGGGCACCAAGGAATTCTTCACGAAACTGTCCGGCGACCAGCAGAAGGACGCGGCGCTGATCGGCCAGTTCGGCGTCGGCTTCTACTCGGGCTTCATCGTCGCGGACAAGATCACCGTCGAGACGCGCCGCGCGGGCCTGCCGGCGAACGAAGCCGTGCGCTGGGAAAGCGCGGGCGAGGGCGATTTCACGATCGACGCGATCGAGCGCGCGCAGCGCGGCACGACGATCACGCTGCATCTGCGCGAAGGCGAGGACGAGCTGCTGTCGTCGCACCGCCTGAAGTCGATCATCCAGAAGTACTCCGACCACATCGCGCTGCCGATCCTGATGCAGAAGGAAGAATGGGATCAGGAAAAGGGCGGGATGGTCCTGAAGGACGAGGACGAGACCGTCAACCAGGCGAGCGCGCTGTGGACGCGTTCGAAGAGCGACATCACCGACGAGCAGTACACGCAGTTCTACCAGCACGTCGCGCACGACCACCAGGATCCGCTCGCGTGGACGCACAACCGCGTCGAGGGCCGCAGCGAATACACGCAACTGCTGTTCGTGCCGTCGCACGCGCCGTTCGACCTGTGGAACCGCGACTATCGCGGCGGCCTGAAGCTGTACGTGAAGCGCGTGTTCATCATGGACGACGCCGAGCAACTGCTGCCGCAATACCTGCGCTTCGTGAAGGGCGTCGTCGATTCGGCCGACCTGCCGCTGAACGTGTCGCGCGAGATCCTGCAGGAAAGCCGCGACGTGAAGGCGATCCGCGAAGGCGTGACGAAGCGCGCGCTGTCGATGCTCGAAGAGCTCGCGAACGCGGAAGAGGATGCCGGCAAGGAAAAGTACAAGACGTTCTGGGGCGCGTTCGGCCAGGTGCTGAAGGAAGGCCTCGGCGAGGATCACGCGAACCGCGAGCGCATCGCGAAGCTGCTGCGCTTCGCGTCGACGCACGGCGACACCGATGCGCAGGACGTGTCGCTCGCCGACTACGTGTCGCGCATGAAGCCCGAGCAGAGCAAGATCTACTACGTGACGGCCGATACGTGGCAGGCCGCGAAGAACAGCCCGCATCTCGAGGTGTTCCGCAAGAAGGGCGTCGAGGTGCTGCTGCTGACCGACCGCGTCGACGAATGGATGCTGTCGTTCCTCAACGAGTTCGACGGCAAGCCGCTCGCGAGCGTCGCGCGCGGCGACCTCGATCTCGGCGAACTGAACGACGAAGAGAAGAAGGCGCAGGAACAAGCGGGCGAGGCGATCAAGCCCGTCGTCGAGAAGATGAAGGAAGCGCTCGGCGACAGGGTGAAGGAAGTACGCGTCACGTTCCGCCTGACCGATTCGCCGTCGTGCCTCGTCGCGGACGACAACGACATGAGCGGCTACCTGCAGCGGATGCTGAAGGCGGCCGGCCAGAACGCGCCGGCGATGCAGCCGATCCTCGAGATCAACCCCGAGCATGCGCTCGTGAAGCAGTTGAACGCCGACAGCGCCGATTTCGGCGACTGGTGCCATCTGCTGTTCGACCAGGCGCTGCTGGCAGAAGGCGGCATGCTCGACGATCCGGCGAGCTTCGTGAAGCGGACCAACGCGCTGCTGCTGTCGCGCGCCGCGTGAACGCGCGCATGCGATTCGACGGCGGTCAGGCCGGCTGGCGCGAGACGCCGCGGCCTGGCTGCACGCTCGACCAGCGCGACTGGCTGACGCGCGGCGGATCGCTGACCGCGCATCTCGCGCGGCTCGGCCGCGTGAACGTGCGCGTGACGCGCGAGGCCGTCGACTGTCCGTGGTTCGACGAGCCCGACGCGCTCGCCAGTTCGCCGCGCGCGCCGATGTGGGTGCGCGAGGTGCTCCTGTCGGTCGACGGTACGCCGTACGTCGCCGCGCACAGCATCGCGCCGCTCGCCGCAAGCAAGGGCGTGTGGCAGGCGATACGGCGGCTGCGCACGCGGCCGCTGGCGGAGCTGCTGTACAGCGATCCGCAGGTCGAGCGCTCGGCGCTCGTCAGCCGGCGCGTGATCGCCGGCCATCCGCTGTATGCGCTCGCGAGCCATGCGCTTGGCGCAGGCGCGCGAGCGCCGCACGCGTTCGTGGCGCGGCGCTCGGTGTTCCAGCGTCACGGCAAACCGTTGATGGTCACCGAGTGCATGCTGCCGGCGCTGTGGCGTCATCTCGACGCGCATGGCGACGGGCCGCGCTCGGGCGGCCAGGGCGGAGGCGCGTGATGCTGCAGGGCTTCGGGCCGGTGGTCGGGCCGAATACGCATACGATGATCCTCGGCAGCTTTCCGGGCGAGGCATCGCTCGATGCCGCGCAGTATTACGCGCATCCGCGCAACCAGTTCTGGCGGCTTTTGGGGGCGGTTCTGGGTGAGCCGGAACTGCACGCGCTCGATTACGATGCGCGGCTCGAACGCGTGCTGAAGCACGGCATCGGCATCTGGGACGTGCTCGCCGCGTGCCATCGCGAAGGCAGTCTCGATTCGGCGATTCGGAATGCGAAGCCGAACGACTTCGACTCATTGCGTGAGCATGCGCCGTTGCTGAAGAAGGTCTGCTTCAACGGCAAGACGGCGGGGCGGTTTGCTGAAGTGATCGGCGCCGCCGGTTACGAAACGCTCGTTCTGCCGTCTTCGAGCCCGGCAAATGCTTCGCTTTCGTTCGAGCAAAAGCTGCTGCGTTGGCGCGAAGTCGAATCCTGATTGCATGGGTGGTCTCCGAGCGTCAAATCAGCCCAAACCTCAACCCGTTCGAATGACTTCGATGCGCTGCGCGAGCATGCGCGCTTCGCTGAAGCGTGAAGCTAGAAACGCTCGACGCGTACCTCGACCGAGTCCTTGGGCACGGTCAGCCGCGTGCGGTCGAGCAGGGCATCCGCGGGCGCGGTGCCGTCCGGGTTCAACGGCCTCACCTTGTTGAACACCACGGAAAAACGCTCCGGCGTGACGGTGGCCGACGCATAACCCTGTGCGTCGTGGTCGGCGTAGCGCAGATCGGGGTTGTTCGTCATCAGGAAGGTGTCGAGTTTGGCCGGGGTGGCGGCCAGCGACGCAAGCGGCGTGCCGCTCCATGCGGCTTTCAGGTAGGAATAGAAGGACGCGCTGCTGATGCCTGCGCAGACGAAATCGACGGCCACGGGCGTACCTTTTTCCGGGTCGGGGTCGTCCCGCACGACGCCACACTGAAACGCATGCAGGTCCCCGCTGATCGCGACGACGTTGCGGATCCCCTGTTCGTTCAAGTATGAGAGCAGTTCGTGTTTGTGCGCCGGATAGCCGTCCCATGCGTCGCAATCGACCACGAGGCGTGCTGCCGGTGTCTTCGGCGCGCCTGGCATCACGGCCCACAGACGGTTCAACATCACCTCGTTGCCCCACACCTTCCAGGTCGCAGGCGAACCCTTTAGCGTGGCCTTCCACCATTGCGTCTGCTCCGGGCCGAGCATCGACGGCGCGCGACCAAGCTGCGCGGTATCCCGCGCCTCGAAGCGCTGCAGCACATTCTGGTTGACGAAGTAGCGCGAGCCGGCTGCGTCATCGCCATTGACCGGGTCGTGCCCGTGTACGCGCGCGACAGCCGCCTCGCTTACGACATGGTCGTCGCGATACAGCCGCTCGTCCGTCATCACGAGATGCATCAGCATGCCGAAGCGAAATTCGCGATAGATACGAATGTTGGTGTACGACGGATTGTCCGGTTCGAAGCGCACGTCGCTCCAGTCCACCGGCATGTACTCCGCCCATGCGCGACTGGCGTTGCGGCGACGCTGCGTCTCCTGCCTTTCCTCGTTGGTGTAGACCTGATGATCCTGCCAGCAGTCGTCGGAAAACTCGTGGTCGTCCCATATCGCGATCATCGGCAGGCGCCGGTGCAGCGTCTGCAAGCGCGGGTCGGTACGATAGGTGCGGTAGAGCGTCCGATAGTCTTCGAGCGTATCGGCATACACGCGGCCATCGGCGAGAGGCTTTCCGTCAGGCAGGCGCAGCGGAGGATGCGCCGCCTCGACCGAGCCTGGTCTCGAGGCCCCAACCGTTTCATAGATGTAATCGCCCACATGCACGACGAAATCGAGATCGCTTTCGGCTGCCAGCAGGCTCATGGCTTGCCAGTGATTGATGCTCCAGTCCTGGCAGGTGAGCCATGCGAAGCGAACGCGGGCGTTGGCCTCATGGGCATCCGGAGCCGTGCGCGCGACGCCGCTGGCACTCGCGTCGTCGCCGGCGACGAACCGGTAGTGATACGTGATATTCGGTGAGAGCTCCGTGACCTTCGCGCGCACGGTGAAATCATAGGTGGCGCGTGCCCTCAACGGTACGCTGGCGACGAGAGTCGAGAAATCCGGCCGCGTCGATACTTCGAGCCGTAACGGTATCGTGTGCGCGACGCCTTTTGCGCGGTGCCGCGCGTCCTCGAAGACTGGCACGCATCGCGTCCAGAACACGATGGAGCGATCGCGCGGATCACCGCTGGCGATGCCCTGCGGGAACCGATACCGGCCTTTGCGCACTGTGCCGGCAGACAGGACCGACCGCGGAACGCCAAGCGTACCGGTGGCTGCCGCAATCGTGAAAAAGGTCGACGACTTGAGGAAATGGCGTCGATCCATCGATCCTCCCGATCGACATACTATGGATGCCAGGAGAGGCGCGTCGCGATGCAGCAGTACGCGATCGTGCCTCGCGAACCTTCAGTGCCGTTCGACTGCTCCGCGCCGAACGGCCGGTTGCGAAATCGAAACGAGCGGCAACAGACAAACCGAACCTGATGCTACCGCGCCGCAACTCGACTCCACGGGTTAGGGCTTTGCATCGCCTCGCTTGGCGCCGATGGCCGCGGCAATGCGACTTTGTGCAGCGACGAGTTGGTCATCGGTGGTCGCCACCAGCCACAGACGTGCGTGCTCCTCGATCCGACGGTTGTGGTCCTTCAATGGACCCATCGCGGCAGCGGCCTTCCAGACCACCGGGCCGACTCGGCTACTCCTGCCCGACGGCGCGCCTACCAGCAGGCAGTAAGGTCCCAGCGGAAGCGATACGAACGGAAGTGCCGGACTGGCGATCACGCGCCAGTCGATGAAGGGTGTATCGCTGATCAGCAGCGGCGTGGGCAAGCCGTAGAGCACACTGAAATCGTACAGCGCCAGCTGCTCTCTCATGCCGACGTAAATTCGCCGAATGTCGTCGACAACCGCCGCGCGGATCTCGTCCTCGAACATGGGTTCCTGCGCGTAGCGGGCAAATGCCTTTCGAGCCTCCCATTGATACGCGCTGAACATGCCGATCTCCACGCAGTCCTGCACTGCGCGCTGAACCTCTGCTACGGAACCGGCTTCCTCTGGCGTGCCCAACTGCGCAGCCCGCAAAAAGCGGGCGAGTCCCGACTCGTGGATCGCAGGACCGTCCGCAGATGCATCGTCGTCGGCGTTCTTGCCCAGGGGCACGTAGATATATTTCTCGGCAGCGAAATGCGATTTCTTGCCTTCATCGAACTTGATTTCGCCATCGACGCAGTCCAGATAGCGAGTCCCGATTCGACCGTGCTCCCAAACCCAATTTTTCAGGAACGGGCGTAGTGGATGTTGTCTGTCGTGATCGGCCATTGAAACCTCCAGGTTTTCCAGTATGAGCCATTCCAGCAACTCTTCTTGTCGTTCGAGGCCATGTGGTCCCTCGTCGTAGCAGCGAGCCGTTGCGGCTCGACGTGGACGGGCGGAAAGGTGGCGGTCTTCATCAGGCAACTTCCTCTGACGCCGATGCGATGCATTATCGTTCACGCCGAGCGCGGTTGCACGTCGGTCGGTCGACGGAGCGCAAGGGGCGATCCGTCTCGGCGGCCGCCACCCCGCACCAATGCTATCCTCTCGTCCGCTCATCCGGCATCACCCAAAGAGATTCAATCATGACCCGACTGATCAAGCGCGCGTCCGCCGAGGCGCGTGCGTTCAAGCAAGGCAAGCCGTCCTCCTACAACGGCTCCGAAAAACTCCAGCCGCCGCGTGTGAAGCGCCGCCCGGAAATCGACGAACACGACGACGTGCCCGTGCTCGAAGCGCCGCGCAAGCCGCGCTTCGCGCCCGTCACGTTCTCCGAAGAGGGCGGCGTGCGCTTCCTGCACTTCGGCACCGAATGGGTGCAGGGTGCGATGCGGATTTCGAAGCCGCTGCATATCGAACTCGAATACGCACAGCAGATGATGGCGTGGCTGCTGTTCCTCGAAACGCCCGAGCGGATCGTCCAGCTCGGGCTCGGCACCGGCGCGCTGACCAAGTTCTCGCACCGCTTCCTGCCGCACGCGAAGGTCGAGGCCGTCGAGCTGAACCCGGCCGTGATCGTCGCCGCGCGCACGATGTTCGCGATGCCGCCCGACGACGCGCGCCTCGCCGTGCACGAAGCCGACGCCTGGGATTTCGTCAACGATCCGGCCAATCGCGGCACGACGGGCGCGATCCAGATCGACCTGTACGACGCGACCGCGCGCGGCCCCGTGCTCGACAGCGTCGCGTTCTACCGTGCGGTGCGCGGCTGCCTCGCCGACGCGGGCATCGCGACGATCAACCTGTTCGGCGATCATCCGAGCTTCGTGCGCAACATGAAGCACCTGAACGCGGCGTTCGATCATCGCGTGATCGCGCTGCCCGAAGTGCACGACGGCAACCGGATCGCGATCGCGTTCTCGGGCCCCGCGCTCGACGTGCCGTTCGCGCAGCTCGACGCACGCGCGAAGCTGATCGAGGACACGCTGAAGCTGCCCGCGCGCAAGTGGGTGAAAGCTTTGAAAGAAACGATCGGCGCACGCGACACCTCGTTCGCGATCTGACGCTTCATGCACCGGCGGCATGCCGGTGCAGCCGCGCGACAAGGGGCGGATCACCTCGGGTTCGCCCCCGCTTGACCGCGTGCTCGCGGCTCCTATACTGGCGCGAAGCCAGCGGAGCCGCAGCCTACCCGTTTTGCCGCTCCTCTCGCCGCCGTACCCGCTCAACAAGATCAATAACCGGGAAAGATGAGGAGACGTCATGGCTCACGATGCCGACGCCAATCGAGCCGCCAAGCGCTGGCTCTGGCTGCTGGTGCTGCCGCTGATCGCGATGGTCTGGGTGCCGTCGTACAACAAGGTCGATCCGCAATGGCTCGGCTTTCCGTTCTTCTACTGGTACCAGTTGCTGTGGGTCTTCATTAGCGCGGCGATCACCGCGTTCGTGTACTTCAAGACCAAGAACGCGTGGAAGGCGAGCGGCCCGCAGGGAGGTGCGCGATGAATCTCGGCGCAACCTTCGTCTTCGTCCTGCTGTTCATCGGCGTCACGATCATCGGTTTCCTGGCCGCGAACTGGCGGCGCGGCGATCTCGCCCATCTCGACGAATGGGGCCTCGGCGGACGCCGCTTCGGCACGATCGTCACGTGG
This sequence comes from Burkholderia sp. DN3021, assembly GCF_049805555.1. Taxonomy (NCBI): domain Bacteria; kingdom Pseudomonadati; phylum Pseudomonadota; class Betaproteobacteria; order Burkholderiales; family Burkholderiaceae; genus Burkholderia; species Burkholderia sp. DN3021. Next base: position 28,631 of record NZ_JBNCAB010000070.1, read on the forward strand.
TTCCTGCTCGGCGGCGACCTCTACACGGCATATACGTTCGTCGCGGTGCCCGCGCTCGTGTTCGGCGCCGGCGCGATGGGCTTCTTCGCGCTGCCTTATACGATCCTGATCTATCCGTTCGCGTTCGTCGTGTTTCCGAAGCTGTGGAGCATCGCGAAGCGGCACGGCTACGTGACGGCCGCCGACTTCGTCAACGCGCGCTACGGCAGCCGGATGCTCGCACTCGCGATCGCGGTGACGGGCATCCTCGCGACAATGCCGTACATCGCGCTGCAGCTCGTCGGCATCGAAGTGGTGATCGGCGCGCTCGGTTTCGACACGACCGGCTTCGTCGGCGACCTGCCGCTGATCATCGCGTTCGCGATCCTCGCCGCGTACACGTACACGTCGGGGCTGCGCGCGCCCGCGATGATCGCGATCGTGAAGGACGTCCTGATCTACATCACGATCGCCGCGGCGGTCATCGTGATTCCCGCGAAGCTCGGCGGCTTCGGGCAGATCTTCGCTCACGTGCCGCCCGCGAAGCTGCTGCTGAAGGCGCCGGACGCGGCGAGCCTGAACGGCTACAGCGCGTACGTGACGCTCGCGATCGGCTCGGCGCTCGCGCTGTTCCTGTATCCGCACTCGGTCACGGCCATCCTGTCGTCGTCGTCGGGCAACTCGATCCGCCGCAACATGGCGATGCTGCCCGCTTACTCGTTCGTGCTCGGCCTGCTCGCGCTGCTCGGCTACATGGCGCTTGCGGCGGGCGTGAAGGACATGCCGCAGTACGCGCCGTACTTCAAGGCGTTCGGCCCGAACTTCGCGGTGCCCGCGCTGTTCCTCGAGTATTTCCCGTCGTGGTTCGTCGGCGTCGCGTTCGCGGCTATCGGCATCGGCGCGCTGGTGCCGGCGGCGATCATGTCGATCGCGGCCGCGAACCTGTACACGCGCAACATCCACCGCGAGTTCATCAACCGCAACATGACGCACGACCAGGAGACGCACGTCGCGAAGCTCACTTCGCTGATCGTGAAGGTCGGCGCGGTCGCGTTCATCCTCGGGCTGCCGCTGACCTACGCGATCCAGTTGCAGCTGCTCGGCGGGATCTGGATCATCCAGACGCTGCCCGCGATCGTGCTCGGCCTGTACACGCGCCTGCTCGACCATCGCGGCCTGCTGATCGGCTGGGCGGCCGGCATCGTGTGCGGTACGTGGATGGCGGTGTCGCTGAAGCTCGCGAGCTCGATCTTCACGATCCACCTGTTCGGCCTCGCGATTCCCGGCTACGCGGCCGTGTGGTCGCTGATCGTGAACCTCGTGGTGTCGATCGTGGTGAGCGTGCTGGTGCGCGTGATGGGCATCGCGCATGCGGAGGATCGCACGCGGCCGGAGGATTATCTCGACGTCGTCGAAGGCTGACGCGGGCGGCGCGGTGGCCGCCTGCCGCGGCTCGCGCGACGCAACAACGAACACGCCCGCCACCGTGAGGCGGCGGGCGTTTTTTTACGTCAGCCCTGCGCGCGTTTCGCGAGTTCCTCGCGCTGCGACAGATCCTCGACGTTGACCATCCAGTGCACGCCGAAACGGTCCTTCGCCATCCCGAAGCCGAGCGCCCAGAACGTCTTGCCGAACGGCATCGTCACTTCGCCGCCGTCGGCGAGCGCATCGAACAGCTTCTTGCCTTCCTCGACGGTCGCCGGGTTCAGCGACAGCGAATAGCCGGCGTGCGTGCCGGCCGGCTGACTGCAGTCGCCGTCCGAGCACATGATCATCGAGTCGCCGATCGTGAAGCTCGCATGCATCACCTTGTCGGCCATCTCGGGCGTGATCGCGTGTTCGGGATTCGGCGGCGCATCCTTGAAATGCATCTTGAACATCGTCTTCGCGCCGAGCGCCTTTTCGTAGAATCGAAGGGCTTCGTCTGCGCGGCCGTAGAACGTCAGGTACGGTTGAACTTGCATCGTTGTCTCCTGTAATGAGTCGGGCCCGCGCGTCGGCGCGGGTTCGGCGTCGTGCAAGATTGACTGGGAAGGGGTACGTCGAGAGGCGGCCGGCGCACCCGTGACGTGGATTGTAGTGCGCGTGCTTGACGATGGAATGAAAAATAAAACGGCCGCGAACATCACGTTCGCGGCCGTTTGCGGCGCGCTTGCTGACGGCTGTTGTCAGTGCTGCTGACAGCCGCTGACGCGCGGCACGCTTCAGCGCAGCGCGTCGATCAGCTTCTCGAGCTTCACCGCATCGGCGGCGAACACGCGGATGCCTTCGGCGAGCTTTTCGGTTGCCATCGCTTCGTCGTTCAGCTGGAAGCGGAACGATGCCTCGTCGATTGCCACGCGTTCGGCCGGCTTGTCCTGCAGCGCTTCCGGCGACAGCTTGCGCGAAACCGTCTCGTTGCTGTCCTGCAGCTTTTGCAGCAAATCGGGACTGATCGTCAGCAGGTCGCAGCCGGCGAGTTCGATGATCTGGCTGGTCGTGCGGAAGCTCGCGCCCATCACTTCGGTGTTGTAGCCGAACGTCTTGTAGTACGTGTAGATGCGGCGCACCGACTGCACGCCCGGGTCGTTCGCACCGCCGTCCTTCGCTTCATCCCATTCCGCGCCGGCCTGCTTCTTGTACCAGTCGTAGATGCGGCCGACGAACGGCGAGATCAGCTGCGCGCCGGCTTCCGCGCACGCGGCGGCCTGCACGAGCGAGAAAAGCAGGGTCATGTTGCACTTGATCCCTTCCTTCTGCAGCACCTCGGCCGCGCGGATGCCTTCCCACGTCGACGCGAGCTTGATCAGGATGCGCTCGCGGCCGATGCCTGCTGCTTCGTACAGCTTGATCAGTTCGTGCGCCTTGTCGATCGAGCGCTTCGCGTCGAACGACAGGCGCGCGTCGACCTCGGTCGACACGCGGCCCGGGATCAGCTTCAGGATCTCGGTGCCGAACGCGATCAGCAGGCGGTCGATGATGAAGTCGGCGCTTTCGTTGCGATGATCGCGGACGGTTTTCTCGAGGATCGGCTTGTACGCATCCTTCTGGACGGCCTTCAGGATCAGCGACGGGTTCGTGGTCGCGTCCTGCGGCTTGTATTGCGCAAGCTGCTGGAAGTCGCCCGTGTCGGCGACGACGGTCGTGTACTGCTTCAGCTGGTCGAGTGCGGTAGTCATGGCGATTCGGAAGAAGGGCGCGGGGCGCCGGGTTCTCACGGGCCGCGCGAGCGCGGCGGCGAAGCGAAGCGGCACCGGGCGCCGCTTTCGATCCATCATTTTAGGCCCGATTCGTGTCGGGCACGTTTTGGCGTGCCCCGGAGTGGGCACGGCAACCGCCGCAGCGGGCGGCGAGCCGCGTCACGCCGCCGGGCGCCGGGCGTTCAGGATCACCTGCGTGACGATCCCCGCGACGAGCCCCCAGAACGCCGGGCCGATCGACAGCAGCGTGAGGCCCGACGCGGTGACCATGAACGTGACGAGCGCGGCTTCGCGCTGCTTCACGTCCTGCATCGCGTTCGCGAGCCCGCTCATGATCGAGCCGAACAGCGCGAGCGCGGCGACCGACACGACGAGCGCCTTCGGCAGCGCCGCGAACAGCGCGGCGATCGTCGCGCCGAAGACTCCGGCGACCAGGTAGAACGTGCCGCACCACACGGCGGCCGTGTAGCGCTTCGCGTGATCTTCATGCGCTTCGGGGCCTGTGCAGATCGCGGCGGTGATCGCCGCGAGGTTCACGCCGTGCGAGCCGAACGGCGCGAGCAGTAATGACGCGAGGCCGGTCGTCGCGATCAGCGGCGACGATGGCGTCCGATAGCCGTCCGCGCGCAGCACCGCGATGCCCGGCACGTTCTGCGACGCCATCGCGACGACGAACAGCGGAATGCCGATGCTGACGATCGACGCGATCGAAAACGCGGGCATCGTGAACACGGGCTGCGCGAGCGCGATGTGGAAGCGGCTGAAGTCGAGCAGGCCGAGGCCGCCGGCCACCGCCGTGCCGACGATCAGCGTCGTCGGAATCGCATAGCGCGGCGCGAGCCGCTTGACGATCAGGTACGTGAAGAACATCGCGAGCACGAGCGCGGTCTGGAACTGCGCGGCGCGGAAGATCTCGATGCCGATCTCGAACAGGATGCCCGCGAGCAAGGCGGCTGCGATGCCGGCCGGAATCCGGCGCATCAGCGTGTCGAACAGGCCGCTCATGCCGATGGCCGTCAGCAGCAGCGCGCACACGACGAACGCGCCGATCGCGTCGGCGTAGGGCACGCCGGGCAGCGACGCGATCAACAGCGCGGCGCCGGGCGTCGACCACGCGACGACGACCGGCGCGCGAAAGCGCAGCGACAGGCCGATCGTCGTCAGCGCCATGCCGATCGACAGCGCCCAGATCCACGACGAGATCTGCGCATCGGTGAGGTGGGCGGCGCGGCCGGCCTGGAACATCAGCACGAGCGAACTCGTGTAGCCGGTCATCATCGCGACGAAGCCGGCGACGAGCGCCGAGACGGACGTGTCGGCGAAAAAGCGGCGGCCGCCGGCGCGGCCCGCGCTCGCGGTGGGCGAGGGGTTCATGCTATCTCCGGAAGGAGGCCGCCTGGACGCGGCCTTCGTGTCTGCTGGTTGGATTCGTTACTTGCTGAGTGCGCGCATCGCGGTTTCGAGGCCCGCGAGCGTGAGCGGATACATGCGATGGCCGAGCAGGTCGCGGATGACCGCGACCGACTGCCGGTATTCCCATAGCCGCTCGGGCTCGGGGTTCAGCCATGCATGATGGGGGAACTGGTCGGCGAGGCGGCGCAGCCATACGGCGCCGGCTTCCGGGTTGTTGTATTCGACCGAGCCGCCGGGCTGCAGCACTTCGTACGGGCTCATCGTCGCGTCGCCGACGAAGATCAGCTTGTAGTCGGGCGTGAACTTGTGCAGCACGTCCCACGTCGCGGTGCGCTCCGAGTGGCGGCGGCGGTTGTTCTTCCACAGGTGGTCGTACACGCAGTTGTGGAAGTAGAAGAATTCCAGGTGCTTGAATTCGGCCTTCGCGGCCGAGAACAGCTCTTCGGTGCGCTTGATGTGGTCGTCCATCGAGCCGCCGACGTCGAGCAGCATCAGCACCTTCACGTTGTTGTGGCGCTCGGGTACCATCCGCAGGTCGAGCCAGCCCGCGTTCGCGGCCGTGCTGCGGATCGTGCCGGGCAGGTCGAGCTCCTCGGCCGCGCCTTCGCGCGCGAAGCGGCGCAGCCGCCGCAGCGCGACCTTGATGTTGCGCGTGCCGATCTCGACGGAATCGTCGTAGTCGCGGTATGCGCGCGCTTCCCACACCTTCACCGCGGTGCGGTTGCCGTTCGACGGGCCGCCGATGCGCACGCCTTCCGGGTTGTAGCCGCCATGCCCGAACGGCGACGTGCCGCCCGTGCCGATCCACTTGTTGCCGCCTTCGTGGCGTTCCTTCTGCTCGTCGAGCAGTTCCTTCAGACGCTCCATCAGCTTGTCGAGCCCGCCCATCGCTTCGATCTGCGCCTTTTCCTCCGGCGACAGCTCGCGCTCGAGGCGCTTCTCGAGCCAGTCGAGCGGAATGTCGAACGCTTCGGACGGCAGCGCGGACACGCCGTGGAAATACGCGCCGAACGCCTGGTCGAACTTGTCGAAGTACTGCTCGTCCTTGACGAGCGTCATCCGCGCGAGGAAGTAGAACGCGTCGATCGACGGCGAGATCAGCCCGGCCTTCAGCGATTCGAGCAGCGTCAGGTATTCCTTCACCGAGACTGGCAGCTTGGCTGCGCGCAGCGCGTAGAAGAAATTGAGCAGCATGGCCGGGCCTTCGCGGGTGGGGACGATTACCGGTTGTGCCGGTTCATGTAGACGAGCCGTTCGAGCAGGCTCAGGTCCTGCTCGTTCTTCAGCAGCGCGCCCGCGAGCGGCGGCACGATCTGCTTCGCGTCCGTGCCGCGCAGCGCGTCGGCCGGGAGGTTCTCGGCGAGCAGCAGCTTCAGCCAGTCGAGCAGCTCGGACGTCGACGGCTTCTTCTTCAGGCCCGACACGCCGCGCAATTCGAAGAAACTCTCGAGCGCCGCGCGCAGCAGTTCCTCGCGGATGTCGGGGAAGTGGACCGCGACGATCTTCTGCATCGTCGACGGGTCGGGAAACTGGATGTAGTGGAAGAAGCAGCGGCGCAGGAACGCGTCGGGCAGCTCCTTCTCGTTGTTCGACGTGATGATGACGAGCGGGCGGTGCTTCGCGCGTACCGTCTCGCGCGTCTCGTACACGTGGAATTCCATCCGGTCGAGCTCGCGCAGCAGGTCGTTCGGGAATTCGATGTCGGCCTTGTCGATCTCGTCGATCAGCAGCACGCTCGGGTGCTCGGCGTCGAACGCCTGCCACAGCACGCCCTTGACGATGTAGTTCGAGATGTCCTTCACGCGCTCGTCGCCGAGCTGCGAGTCGCGCAGCCGCGACACCGCGTCGTATTCGTACAGGCCCTGCTGCGCCTTCGTCGTCGACTTGATGTGCCACTGCAACAGCGGCATGTCGAGCGCGGCGGCCACTTCCTCGGCGAGCATGGTCTTGCCGGTGCCGGGCTCGCCCTTGATCAGCAGCGGGCGTTGCAGCGTCAGCGCGGCATTGACCGCGAGCTTCAGATCGTCGGTGGCGACGTAGTGCGAGGACCCTTCGAAACGCATGGCGGCGCTCTTCTTCATCGGGGAAAAAACCCAGTATAAGTCAGAAGGGCTGTGCGGTTGGGCCGCGCCCGCGTATCGTAGCGGGGCTGTGGCGGGGCGAACCGGGGCGCCTGGTGGACGCGTTCCCTGCCGACGCGGTACAATCTGGCCGTTTTTTTTGGCCTGCGTGGCGATCCGATAAGCAAAACGGCGCGGGCCGTTGTCGCTTAGGCGCCAGTTTCCCCTCAAGCTAGGTTACAAGAGCTATGAACAAATTCGTCGGCAAACACGTCGTTGTCGCAGCGCTCGTGGCGCTCGCGGGCAGCGCGCAGGCGGCCGGTGTGGTCGGCAACCCGAAGGACGGGGCGAGCAAGGCCGCCACGTGCATCGGTTGCCACGGCATCCAGGACTACCGCGCGGCGTACCCGGAGGTCTACCGGGTGCCTGTCCTCGGCGGCCAGAACCAGCAATACCTCGAGAACGCGCTGAAGGCCTACCGCAAGAAGGATCGTCATTTCCCGTCGATGAACGCGGTCGCCGGTTCGCTGACGGACCAGGACATCGCGGATCTGGCGGCCTACTACGCCGCCCAGAAGGCCGACACGAAGGACAATCCCTACAAGTAAAGCGCGCGCCGCCGATCTCTCCGGCGGGACAGGAGCATTCATGAACAACGCATTCAAGACGGCGGCGGTTGCACTGGCGGCCGGCCTCGCGATCGGTACCGCGCACGCAGCGGACACCACGAAGGGCAAGGAACTGGTCGAATCGCACAACTGCGCGGCCTGCCACGGCGCGCAGATGAACAAGCCGATCAACGCCGAATATCCGCGCCTCGCCGGCCAGCATGCCGACTACCTCGTGTGGGCGATGCGCCAGTACCAGATGGGCCTGACGAACCCGCTGATCGGCCGCAACAACGCGATCATGCAGGCGCAGGTGCAGAGCCTGTCGGTCAGCGACATGAAGGACATCGCGGCCTACATCGAATCGCTGAAAGAGACCGATCTCGTGTTCAAGAAGTAAGCGCGACGGGCCTGTCGGGCCCGCGCAGCAAAAATACCCCGCCGAGGCGGGGTATTTTTTTGTCCGCGGCCCGGGGGCTGCGTGCCGGCGCCGCGGCGCTCAGTCGCGCGACGCGCGGCGCAGGATGCGCTGCAGGTACGCGTCGGTGTCGGGCGGCGTGTTGGTGCGCTGCGCTTCCCAGATCGTCTCGCCGAGGCATTCCATGATCGCGTGCTGCGCGTCATGGGTCGAGTCGAGTTTCGCCGCCAGCTTGTCGTGCGCGGCGCGGATGCCGGGCGGCTGGTCGATCGACAACTGCTCGCTGATCGCGAGATGCATCGACAGATGCAGGAACGGGTTCGTGCGGCCTTCCTCGGGCGTGTAGTTGCGCGCGGCCGCGCCGTCGGCATCGTCGAGTTCGGCGTGGTACTCGGGATGCTCGACGATCCAGTCGGCCGCCATCGCTTCCAGCGGCGTCAGGATCTCGCCCGCGCGCTGCTTGCGCCAGGTCTCGGTGAAAAAGCGACGCACTTCGTCGCGGCTTGGATTGAACATGGTGGGGGAACGTCGTGATTCGGGCGGCGTCGTGCCGCGTCGCGCATTGTACGCCGGGTCGGCGGACGGCGCTGGAGACGGCCCGGCGGCGGGCTGGAGCGGTTGGCGCGGCAAGCGGCAAGCGGCAAGCGGCAGCGGGGCGGACTGCCTGGCGGTGCGGGCGGCGATGGCCGGTTGAATCCGCAGCCGGTTGCGGCCGCTCCGTACCGGGTCGGCGAAACGGGTAAGCGTGAAGCGTGAACGGGCCCTAGGCTTGCCGCCGCCGCGCCGCTAAACTCCGACGATTCCCTTCACCGTGCCGTTCTCATCCGTTCCGTCATGACCGCCACCGCCCGCTCATCGTCCGCCGCCCTGCAGGGCACGCTCTACGTCGCGCTGTCCGCCGCCGCGTTCGGCGCGATGGCGATCTTCGGCCGGTACGCATACGCGGCCGGCGTCGACGTGCTCGGGCTGCTGATCGTGCGCTTCGCGATCGGCGGCGCGGTGCTCGCCGCGATCGCGCGGCACCGCCGTGTCGCGTGGCCGCGCACACGCGCGCTCGCGCCGCTCGTGGCGATGGGCGCGCTCGGCTACGTCGGCCAGTCGTTCTGCTATTTCAGCGCGCTGCAGCACGCGCAGGCGAGCCTCGTCGCGCTGCTGCTGTACCTGTATCCGGCGTTCGTCACGCTGCTGGCTGCGTGGTGGCTCGGCGAGCGCCTCACGCGCGCGAAGGCCGTCGCGCTCGTGCTGTGCGTCGCGGGTTCGGCGCTGATGGTCGGCGGCGGGCACGGCGAGCCGCTCGGGATCGCGCTCGCGCTGGCCGCCGCGGTAATCTATTCGCTGTACATCGTCGGCGGCACGAAGGCGACGCGCGGCGTCGATCCGCTCGCGACCACCGCGATCATCTGCCTGTCGGCGACCGCGACGCTCGTGGCGATCGCCGTCGTGCGGACCGCGGCGTTCGGCGCGCCGCCGCGCTGGCCCGCGACGGCCGGCGGCTGGGCGTCGATGCTCGCGATCGCGCTCGTCTCGACGGTCGCGGCAATGCTCGCGTTCTTCGCCGGGCTCGAGCGGCTCGGGGCCGCGCGCACGTCGATGCTGTCGACGCTCGAACCGGTCGTGACGGTCGCGCTCGCGGCGCTGCTGTTCGGTGAAGCGCTGTCGCCGCTGCAGTGGGCGGGCGGCGTCGCGATCCTTGCGGCCGTGCTGGCGCTCGTGCGCGCGGGCGGCGCGGCGGCCGACGATGCGACCGCGACGTCCAACGCGTAGTCGGGGAAGGGAAGGGCGTGTACGTCGGACGGAGCCTGCGTGGCGGGCCGGCGCGATGCGCCTCTGTCGCGCCTGACGCTTATTCGTTGGGCGGCGGCGTCTTCGGCCTGAATTCGCACAGCGGCTCGATCGCGCAGTGCCAGCATTCGGGCTTGCGGGCCTTGCACACATAGCGCCCGTGCAGGATCAGCCAGTGATGCGCGTCCTGCAGGAATTCCTTCGGCGTGAACTTCTCCAGCGCGGCCTCTACGGCGCGCACGTCCTTGCCCGGCGCGAGCCCCGTGCGATTCGCGACGCGGAAGATATGCGTGTCGACAGCGATCGTCGGCTGGCCGAACGCGGTGTTCAGCACGACGTTCGCGGTCTTGCGGCCGACGCCCGGCAGGCTTTCGAGCGCTTCGCGATCGGCCGGCACCTCGCCGTCGTAGCGCTCGAGCAGGATCCGGCACGTCGCGACCACGTTCTTCGCCTTGGTTCGGTAAAGACCGATCGTCTTGATGTACTCGGTGACGCCTTCCTCGCCAAGCGCGACGATTTGTCGCGGGGTGTTCGCGACCGGAAACATCTTCCGCATCGCTTTGTTGACCGACACGTCGGTCGCCTGCGCGGACAGCATCACGGCGATCAGCAACTCGAACGGCGTCGTGTATTCGAGCTCGGTGGTCGGATGCGGATTGAGGCTCTGCAGCGTTTCGTAGATCGCGTGTCTTTTGCTGGCGTTCATGGAGCGTTCTGGTCGGGCGGTGCGGCCGGGCCGCCTTGGTCGTCGTTGCCTGCGTCGTGGTCGTCGCCGTCCGCCGCGGCGGCTTCGGCGTCGCGCTGCGCCTGCTGTTCGGCGAGCCGTTTGCGGCGGGCCTCGGCTGCGTCGATCTGCGCCTGGACGGCCGCGCTCACGCCTTCGGTGTTCTTCGGCCCGGCGCCTTGCCCGGAGAGTTCTTCCTTCTTCTTGCGCGCGCGTTCGAGCGCGGCGGCGATGATCGCGCGTTTCTTCGCGTCGGCATCGTCGGCGGCCGGTGCGGTGGCCGGCGTGCCCGGCTGCGCTGCGGGTTGTTCTGCGGCCGGCTTCGCAGCGCCGGCACTGGCCGCGCGGCGTGCGGCGGCGCGCGCTTCGGCGG
>NZ_JBNCAB010000071.1:0-38192 GCF_049805555.1 Burkholderia sp. DN3021
TTGAATTCCTTGCTATGTCGCCGACGTCCCCCGGTCGGGCGAAGCTCGTCGTCAAGTGGCGTTGCCTTCGTCATCATGTACACCTGTCCATCAAAAATTCTAATGGACACGATGCTCCTTGCTTTCGATGGCCGCCTTCAAGATGACTTCGCCGGGGGCTTACGGATCTCCACCCACAGCGCACGCGCGACACCCCGGCCCATGTGATCGGGATGGATGAATAGCCATCCGGGCGTCGGTCGATCCGAATCCGATGACGCCCTGACCCAGAACCCGATGATCGCCTTTCCGGATTCCGCGACGTAGCCGATCGATGCTTCGATCGTCCCGGGCGAAATCGTGAGATCGCTTTGCCACAAGTCGAGCCATTCGTTCGGATAGCCCCAATGAGCCTTTGAAAGACGGGCTAATCTCGTGAGTTCGTCCGCATCTGCGGGACGGGCAGTACGTACGGTAAATGGATGGCGCATCGGTTTTTCCCAACGTTGGAATCCTTCGGCCAGCATCGTTGTTGGTGCCTGGTCCGGATCGCATCGGCTAACCTTCCGGCTTCCCCGCTTGCTCGCTCATCCGGATAGCGAGCGACACCGTTCAAAGGTACCCGCTCGGCCAGATCTACATAACCTGCGATGCATGCCCGGCGACGACGCGCCAGCCGGCGCCCGATCGACGCCACAGGCGCGTATAGGCAAACGTGCCGTCGAACGCAGCGCCGTCAAAACGGCCGGCAAGTGTCGCCTTTGTCGTGGTCACAGGATCATCTCGCCGATCTCGCATGCCCGCGTTTCGAGGAAATCGAGTCTGTCGAGGCGCAGCAGCTTCGCGCGATGCGTGGACAGATCGTCCTCCTTCGAGATGACCTGTCCGGTCGGGACGGTGAACACCAGATCGTCGTCCAGCAACGCATCGAGCGCTTCGACATCGTTGGCCAGCATCGCAGCCCGAAGCGCGGTTTCGTAGGGTTCGATGACTGTACGAATTGCATCCATATCGGGACCTCGCATCATCTTTGAAGGTTTGTAGTTTCGCTCATTGGTTGCGACCTGTTGCAGCACGCAACGCGTTCCGAACACAGCGGCGACGGAAAGAGCCTACCGCGCGTTCGACAGCGATTGACGCCGGACCAGCATGATCAGGCAGATGCCGATCGACGCGATGGTGTTGACGGCCGGATAGAACGCAACAGCGATACTCCACGTGCTCAGTGCCAGCAACGCCAGCGCGTACTTGAGCACGCACAGCGCGAAATAGGCGAGGCTCTCGCTCCATGGATCGCGGATCGTCTTGCGGACGGTCGGGCCGAGACCGGCAAGCTCGATCAGCGTGACCAGGCAGATCGAGACCGTCGGATCGTCGGTCAGCATCCAGAGCGGAATGGCCGAAAGGGCTGCGCACAGGAAAAACCAGTCGATGGCTGTCCAGCCGCGTTCGCCGCGAAAAATGCTGGCCACCAGCGTCAGGAAGCACGTGACGGCAATCGCCGCCGTGCACCACGAGGACGGCCCGGCCCCCGCAACGAACTGGCCGGCCGCCGCGATCGCCGTGACGACCGACCACACGAGCCATGTGAACAGATGCGGGCGAACGGTGCGCCGGTAGATCGCGAGCGCGTACGGAATCGCTGCCAGCAAAGACACGGCAGTTCCGATAACCCCAAAGATCGAAGCGGTACCCTGATCGACACTCACCCTCGACGCGACCTTGTTCGTACAGGCCGACCAGTATGTGGTCGGACGGGCCGCTGCGCAACGTCGCGCCGGGCAGCGCCGCGGGCAGTCGCGCGGTGCATTGCACCGGAATGCCGATGCCGGCGACCGATGCGGTCAAACGCAAACGAACCCAAACAAACGGCTCAGGTCACAGGGATCGTGAAGCAGCTGGAGCACCCACTGCATGACGGCCGAATGAATAGAAATAACCTTGCATCGGTACAGGAACGGCGGGGGTTTGCCGTTAGGCATCGGTCGTGGACAGCCGCCGGCGCTTCGCATTATCAGCGTCGTGTGAGGGAGGCTCTGCATCCACTACGTACGAACCGCCTCCTCGACACACGATTCAAGGTTCCGGATTCGCCGCATGCACGTCGCGCCGGAACGCGCCGGGGCTCGTGCCCGTCCATTTGCGGAACGCGCGATGAAATGCGCTCGGCTCGGTGAAGCCGAGCTCGGCCGCGATCTCCGCGACGCTGAGCGCGTGCCCGCGCAGCAGCGACTGGGCCAGCGCGCCGCGCAACTCGTCCTTGATCGCAGCGAAGCTCTGCCCTTCACTGCGCAAACGCCGCCGCAGCGTCGCGGGCGTCGTGCCGAGGCGCACCGCCAGCGAATCGAAGTCGGGCCACTCGGCAGCCGGCAGCGCCTTCAGGTGCGCACGCGTCTTCGCGACCCAGCCCGTGTCGTGCCGGTAGCGGACCAGCAGGTTGCCGGGCGTGCCGCGCAGGAAGGTCTTCAGCGCCTGCGCGGAGCGGATCGTCGGCAGCGCGAGATACGCGGCGTTGAATGCGAGCCGGCTGTCGGGGCGGTCGAAATGCACGGGCACGCCGAAGAACTGGTGATAGTCGCTGCGCTGGTCGGGGCTCGGGCACGCGAAATCGATGCGCTGCAGCGGGATGCGCCGGCCGGTCAGCCAGCACGCGACGCCGAGCAGGATCAGCCAGAACGTCCGGTACGCGAATGCCGGATATGGCGTGCCCGACTGCGTCAGCACGATCTGCGCCTGCCCGTCGGCCACGACGAGCTCGCCGTGCGGCTCGTCGAGCACCACGCGCAGGAACTGCAGCGCCCGCCGCAGCGCCTGGTCGAGCGTGCCGGCGTGCAGCACCGCGTGGCACAGCAGCTTGAAGCTGCCTTGCCGCATCGGGCGCGCGGCGAGCCCGAAGAATTCGTCGTCGATCGTACCGGCGATCGCGAGCCACAGGCGGCCGTACTGTTGCGGCGTGACGGGCTCGCGCACGATGGCCGGCAGGCCGGCGGCGCGCAACACCGGCTCGGTCGCGATGCGCTGCCGGCGCAGGCACGCGAGTGCGTCGTCGACGAAATCCGGCGAAATCATCTGCGGCCCCATTTTCCGCGTCCTCCCGACATGGCAAAAGCGATCACGATTCTAGATTCTGTTTGTCATTGATTGCAATGTGACGGCTGTCTACTATCGATATATCCCCGTCGCGCCGCTGGCTCGCCGGCGGTCATAACGTACAGGAGACACGCATGCCTGATGGAGCAACCGCCCGGGCGGTGCCGGCTTACGCCGACGCCGTGGCCCGGTTCAGTATCGAGACCGCCGCCGCGCATCTGCACGGCGATCTGGAGCGCGGCCTGAACGCATGTGTCGAATGCTGCGACCGGCACGCGTCGGCGGACGCGATCGCGCTCGACTGGATCGACGCTGGCGGGCAGCACCGCCGCTTCACGTTCGCGCAGATGCAGGCGCTGTCGGCACGCGTGGCGAACCTGCTGGTCGCGCAAGGCGTGAAGCCGGGCGACGTGGTGGCCGGCCTGTTGCCGCGCACGCCCGAGCTCGTCGCGACGATCCTCGGCACGTGGCGCGCGGGCGCCGTCTATCAGCCGCTGTTCACCGCATTCGGCCCGAAGGCGATCGAGCATCGTCTGCGGATGAGCGACGCGCGCCTGGTCGTGACCAACGTCGCGAATCGCGCCAAGCTCGACGAGATCGCCGATTGCCCGCCGGTTGCGACGGTGCGCGCGCCGGGCGAATCGCTGCCAGAACGCGACATCGATTTCCGCGTGGCGCTCGACACGCAGCCCGACACGTTCGAGCCGGTACTGCGCAAGGGCACGGACCTGTTCATGATGATGTCGACGTCGGGCACGACGGGCTTGCCGAAGGGCGTGCCGGTGCCGCTGCGCGCGCTGCTCGCGTTCGGCGCGTACATGCGCGACGCGGTCGACCTGCGCGAAGGCGACCGGTTCTGGAACATCGCCGATCCGGGCTGGGCGTATGGCCTTTATTACGCGATCACAGGCCCGCTGTTGCTCGGCCACGCGACGACGCTCTACGAAGGCAGCTTCACGGTCGACAGCACGTACGACGTGATCGAACGGCTCGGCATCACGAGCCTCGCCGGCTCGCCGACCGCGTACCGGATGCTGATGGCGGCCGGTACGGAAGCAGCGGCGCGCGTGAAGGGCAAGCTGCGCGTGGTCAGCAGCGCGGGCGAGCCGCTGAATCCGGAAGTCGTGCGCTGGTTTGACGCGGCGCTCGGCGCGCCGATCTACGATCACTACGGCCAGACCGAACTCGGGATGGTCGTGAACAATCATCACGGCCTCGCGCACGTCGTGCACGCCGGCTCGGCCGGCTTGGCGATGCCCGGCTATCGCGTCGCGGTGCTCGACGAAGCGAGCCGCGAGCTCGGCCCTGGCGAGCCGGGCAACCTTGCGATCGACATCGTGCGCTCGCCGCTGCTGTGGTTCCACGGCTACTGGCAGCAGGACACGCCGGCGATCGCGGGCGGCTACTACCGGACCGGCGACAACGTCGAACTCGAGCCGGACGGCACCGTGAGCTTCATCGGCCGCGCGGACGACGTGATCACGTCGTCCGGCTACCGGATCGGCCCGTTCGACGTGGAAAGCGCGCTGATCGAGCATCCTGCCGTCAGCGAAGCCGCCGTGATCGGCGTGCCGGATCCGGAGCGCACGGAGATCGTCAAGGCGTTCGTCGTGCTGTCGAAGGGCTTCGACGGCACGACGGCGCTGGCCGAGGAACTGAGCCAGCACGTGAAGCGGAGGCTGTCCGCCCACGCCTATCCTCGCGCGATCGACTTCGTCGACGCGCTGCCGAAAACCCCGAGCGGCAAGATCCAGCGCTTCGTGTTGCGCAAGATGGAAGCCGAGAAGGCCGCTCAACCCTGAATACGGATTGCTAATGAATATCAAGGATCGCGTTTTTCTGATTACGGGCGCCGGTTCGGGCCTCGGCGCCGCGGTGGCGCGCATGGTCGTCGCGCAAGGTGGCAAGGCCGTATTGCTGGACGTCAATGACGATGCCGGTACGAGCCTCGCGCACGAACTCGGCGCGGCCGTGCGCTTCGTGAAGACCGACGTGACGAGCGAAACCGACGGGCAGGCGGCCGTGGCCGCCGCGCGCGATGCGTTCGGCCGCATCGACGCGCTCGTCAACTGCGCGGGCGTCGCGCCGGGCGAGAAGGTCGTCGGCCGCGACGGTCCGCACTCGCTGGACCGTTTCGCGCGCGCGGTGTCGATCAATCTCGTCGGCACGTTCAACATGATCCGGCTGGCCGCCGAAGCGATGTCGAAGCAGGATGCCGACGCGGAAGGCGAGCGCGGCGTGATCGTCAACACCGCGTCGGTCGCGGCGTTCGACGGGCAGATCGGGCAGGCCGCGTATGCGGCGTCGAAGAGCGGCGTGGTGGGCATGACGCTGCCGATCGCGCGCGAACTTGCGCGGTTCGGCATTCGTGTCGTGACGATCGCGCCCGGCATCTTCGCGACGCCGATGATGGCCGGCATGCCGCAGGACGTGCAGGATGCGCTCGGCAAGAGCGTGCCGTTCCCGCCGCGGCTCGGCCGCCCGGAAGAATTTGCGGCGCTGGTGCGCCACATCGCCGAGAACACGATGCTGAACGGCGAAGTCATCCGTCTCGATGGCGCGTTGCGCATGGCACCGCGCTGACACTGGAGGAAGCGAATCATGACGACTCAGGATCCGATCGTAATCGTTGGTATGGCGCGTACGCCGATGGGTGGCTTCCAGGGTGACCTGGCCGCGGCCAGCGCGAGCGAGCTCGGCGCGGTAGCGATTCGCGCGGCGCTCGAGCGTGCGAACGTGCCGGCCGAACGCATCGATGAAATCGTGTTCGGCTGCGTGCTGCCGGCCGGGCAGGGCCAGGCGCCGGCGCGGCAGGCCGCGCTGAAGGCCGGGCTGCCGCTCGGGGCGGGCGCGACCACGGTCAACAAGATGTGCGGCTCGGGGATGAAGGCCGCGATGTTCGCGCACGACCTGCTGCTGGCAGGTTCGGCGGGCGTGGCCGTCGCGGGCGGGATGGAAAGCATGACGAATGCGCCGTACCTGCTGCCGAAAGCGCGCGCGGGGATGCGGATGGGCCACGGCCAGGTGCTCGACCACATGTTCCTCGACGGGCTCGAGGACGCGTATGAAAAAGGCCGCCTGATGGGCACGTTCGCCGAGGATTGCGCGCAGGCGTACCAGTTCACGCGCGAAGCGCAGGATGCGTTTGCGATCGCGTCGCTGACGCGCGCGCAACGCGCGATCGCCGAAGGGCATTTCGTGTCGGAGATCGCGCCGGTGACCGTGAAGGCCGGCAAGACCGAAGCGGTCGTGTCGATCGACGAGCAGCCGGGCAAGGCGAAGCTCGACAAGATCCCGACGCTGAAGCCGGCATTCCGCGAAGGTGGCACGGTGACGGCGGCGAACGCGTCGTCGATTTCGGACGGTGCCGCGGCTCTGGTGATGATGCGCCGCTCGGAAGCGGAACGCCTGGGCCTCACGCCGAAGGCCGTGATCGTCGGGCATTCGACTTACGCGGACAAGCCGGGCCTGTTCGCGACCGCGCCGGTCGGCGCGCTGCGCAAGCTGTCGGAGAAAACCGGCTGGAACCTGCGCGACGTCGATCTGTTCGAGATCAACGAAGCGTTCGCGGTGGTGCCGATGGCCGCGATGCGCGATCTCGACCTGCCGCACGAGAAGGTCAACGTGCACGGCGGCGCGTGCGCGCTCGGGCATCCGATCGGCGCATCGGGCGCGCGCGTGATGGTGACGCTGCTGGCAGCGCTCGAAACGTATGGCTTGAAGCGCGGCGTCGCATCGCTGTGCATCGGCGGCGGCGAGGCGACGGCCATCGCGATCGAGCGCATCGCGTAACGTGTAACGCATAGCACGCACGCTGCGACGCGGGCGACGGGTATCGCGCAGGAAACGCCTGCGTGGTGCTCGTCGCCCGTTTTTGATTCGGCGGCTCGCCGCGGTTGCGCTATGGCTTCGCGTTCGGCGACACCGCGCCGCATGCGCGTATCACGAGCTGGACGACCTGCTCGGTCTTCTCGTCGAACGCCTTTCGCGTGAACGCGCGCTTGCCGCTCAGCGCGCGGATCTGCGCATCGAAATCCGCATAGTGCTGCGTGGTCGCCCAGATCAGGTACATCAGCGCATGCGCGTCGATCGGCGCGAGCAGCCCGCGCGCGATCCAGCCGTCGATGACCTTCACGCGCGTGTCGAACCACGGCTTCACGCGTTGCGACAGGATGTCCTGCATGTGCCCCGCGCCATGGATGATCTCGTTGGCCCAGACCTTCGAGCCGAGCGGGCGCCGCCGCGACAGATCCATCTTCGCGCGCACGTAGCCGCCGATCGCCTTCACCGGATCGTCGCCGGCCTCGAACGAGCCGGCCGCGCGATGCCAGTCCTCGAACAGGTCGTCGAGCACGCGGCGGTACAGCGCGAGCTTCGTCGGGAAGTAGTAATGCACGTTTGCCTTCGGCAGGCCGGCGCGTTCCGCGATCATCGCGGTGCTCGCGCCGTCGAGCCCGCGCTCCGCGAACACGGCTTCCGCACAGGCAAGCAGATGCGCTTCGTTGGACTCGCGGATGTGCGCCTTGCGTCGCCGCAAAGGCGCGGACGCTTCGTCGCTGTCGGTCGCTTCGGCTGCCGCCTCGTCATGTCTCATCGTTACCCTCGCGCGGCGGGCATGCCGCGTTGGGCTTCATTCTAGCCGCTGATTTGCGTCGAACGCACGCGTGCGGACGCTGCGCATCCGCAGCGATGCTGCGTTGCGATGGCACGTTTCTCGCTCTATTGAACCACGAAAGAAAGACATTGCTTTGGTCATTTTGATCGTCTAAAACCTGTCCAATCGGACAGGATTCGGCGAGCGGCGCAACGCGGTTCCGACGATTCGTCGGACGAACTTCGCGCACGACCGGGACATGCACCGCGCATGGGCGCGTATGCCCCGAAACAGGCATTGCACGCACCGGCACAGACCGGGCTGACGACATCACCGACCCCACAGGAGCGATGCGAATGAACGCGGTATCGGAAACAGTGAAGCGGCCGGTCTTCGACCCGTCGATCAAGGTCGACGGCAAGCGGTTGTGGGACAGCCTGATGGAAGTCGCGAAGATCGGCGCGACGCCGAAAGGCGGCGTGTGCCGCCTCGCGCTGACCGATCTCGACAAGGCCGGCCGCGACCTGATCGTCGGCTGGGCGAAGGCCGCCGGCTGCACGGTGACGGTCGATACGATGGGCAACGTGTTCATGCGCCGCGCGGGCCGTGTGGCGGACGCGGCGCCGGTCGTCACGGGCTCGCACGCCGATTCGCAGCCGACGGGCGGCCGCTTCGACGGCATCTACGGCGTGCTCGGCGGCCTCGAGGTGATTCGCAGTCTCAACGATCACGGCGTCGAGACCGAGCATCCGGTCGAGGTCGTGATCTGGACCAACGAGGAGGGCTCGCGCTTCGCGCCCGCGATGGTCGCGTCCGGTGTGTTCGCGGGCGTGTTCCCGCTCGAATACGGGCTGTCGCGCAAGGACGTCGACGGCAAGACGATCGGCGAGGAGCTGGCGCGCATCGGCTACGCGGGCGACGTGCCGTGCGGCGGACGCAAGCTGCACGCGGCGTTCGAACTGCATATCGAGCAGGGGCCGATTCTCGAGGCGGAGTGCAAGACGATCGGTGTCGTGACCGATGCGCAGGGGCAGCGCTGGTACGAGATCACGTTCACCGGCCAGGAAGCGCATGCGGGGCCGACGCCGATGCCGCGCCGCCGCGATGCACTGCTCGGCGCGTCGCGCGTGGTCGATCTCGTCAACCGGATCGGCCTCGATCATGCGCCGTTCGGCTGCGCGACGGTCGGCATGATGCAGGTCCACCCGAACTCGCGCAACGTGATTCCCGGCCATGTGTTCTTCACCGTCGATTTCCGTCATCCGGACGACGCCGTGCTCGCGAAGATGGACGCTGCGCTGCGCGACGGCGTCGCGCGCATTGCGGCCGGCATCGGGCTCGAAACGGAACTCGAGCAGATTTTCTACTACAAGCCCGTCGCGTTCGATGCGGCGTGCGTGGCGGCCGTGCGTGACGCGGCCGATCGCTTCGGCTACTCGCACCGCGACATCGTGTCGGGCGCGGGGCACGACGCATGTTATCTGGCGCAGGTCGCGCCGACGTCGATGGTGTTCGTGCCGTGCGTCGACGGCATCAGCCACAACGAGATCGAGGACGCGACGCCCGCGTGGATCGAGGCCGGCGCGAACGTGCTGCTGCACGCGATGCTGTCGCGCGCATGCGAGCCGGCTTCATGACGAATCGACCGTAGCAGCCGGCAGGCTGCGCATCGCCTGACCGCAGGATTCCTCAGCATGACCGCCCCGACTGTGCATTTGCAGCCGGCGGGGACGGCTTTGTCTCCACCCAGTCGAAGGAACGCGTATGACCACCAAGCCAACCGGCGATATCGCCGCGCATCGCCTGTCGTCCACGCAACTCTCGTGCGAATTCGCCGATATCGCACCGCTGCTCGATCCGACTGCCGCGGGGGGCGCCGCGCGCCGCGGCCACTACTGCTAAGACGCGCCGTGCGTGCACGCGTGCCCGACGCAGATCGATATCCCGAGCTTCATCCGCAAGATCGGCAACGGCAACCTGAAAGGCGCCGCGACCGACATCCTGTCCGCGAATCCGCTCGGCGGCATGTGCGCGCGCGTGTGCCCGACCGAGATCCTGTGCGAAGGCGCATGCGTGCGCAACCATCAGGATGCGCAGCCGGTCGCGATCGGCGCGCTGCAGCGGCATGCGACCGACTGGGCGATGGCAACCGGTGCGGTGCGTTTTACGCGTGCGCCCGATACGGGTCGCCATGTCGCGGTGGTCGGCGCGGGGCCGGCCGGGCTCGCGTGCGCGCACCGGCTCGCGCTCGCCGGGCACCGCGTGACGCTGTTCGATGCGCGCCCGAAGGCTGGTGGCCTCGACGAATACGGGATCGCCGCGTACAAGACGGTCGACGATTTCGCGCAGCGTGAAGTCGAATGGCTGCTGTCGGTCGGCGGCATCGCGCTGAAAACGGGTGTTGCGCTCGGACGCGACATGACGCTCGACACGCTGCGCGAGCAGCACGACGCAGTGTTTCTCGCGATGGGCCTCGGCGGCGTGCGCGCGCTCGCGATCGACGGTGAGCAACTGACCGGCGTGATGAACGCGGTCGACTTCATCGAGCAGGTGCGGCAGGCCGACGGGCTGGAGAACGTGCCGGTCGGGCGGCGCGTGGTCGTGATCGGCGGCGGCAATACGGCCATCGATGCGGCCGTGCAGAGCCGCAAGCTCGGCGCCGAGCGCGTGACGATGGTTTACCGGCGCGGTGTGGATGCGATGAGCGCGACGTGGGCCGAACGCGAGTTCGCGCAGAAGAGCGGCGTCACGCTCGTCACGCACGCGAAGCCGGTGCGCATCGCGGGCGCAAACGGGCAGGTGACGGGCGTCGAGTTCGACGCGGCATCGGGCGAGCGCTTCACCGTCGAAGCGGACATGGTGCTGAAGGCGATCGGCCAGACGCTGGTGCCCGACGGCATCGCGGCCGCGTTGCTGACGGCGGACGGCACGCGTATCGCGGTGGACGCGGACGGGCGCACGGCACTGCCCGACGTGTGGGCCGGCGGCGATTGCGCGGCGACGGACGGCATCGACCTCACGGTGCAGGCCGTGCAGGACGGCAAGCGCGCGGCCGCGTCGATCGACGCGGCGCTCGCGCTGCGCGACGCGAAGGCCGCATAAGCGCCGCGCACGCATCCACCGCGCACGCATCCACTCCACGACAACGACCCCACTTTCACGGAGCCGAACATGGCCGACCTTCGCTGCACCATCGCGGGCATCACTTCGCCGAATCCCTTCTGGCTCGCGTCCGCGCCGCCGACCGACAAGGCCTACAACGTCAACCGCGCATTCGAGGCGGGCTGGGGCGGCGTCGTGTGGAAGACGCTCGGGCTCGATCCGCACGTCGTCAACGTCAGTTCGCGCTACGGCGCCGTGCAGTGGAACGGCCAGCGCATCGCGGGGCTGAACAACATCGAGCTGATCACCGACCGTCCGCTCGACGTGAACCTGAGAGAGATCGCGCAGGTCAAGCGCGACTGGCCGGACCGCGCGCTGATCGTGTCGCTGATGGTGCCGTGCAACGAGCGCGACTGGAAATGGATCCTGCCGCTCGTCGAGGATACGGGCGCCGACGCGGTCGAGCTGAACTTCGGCTGCCCGCACGGGATGAGCGAGCGCGGGATGGGCGCGGCCGTCGGGCAGGTGCCCGAATATGTCGAGATGGTCACGCGCTGGGTCAAGGAGGGCACGAAGCTGCCGTGCCTCGTGAAGCTCACGCCGAACATCAGCGACATCCGGATGGGGTCGCGCGCCGCGTACAAGGGCGGTGCGGACGGCGTGTCGCTGATCAACACGATCAACTCGATCGTCGCGGTCGATCTCGACCACATGGCGCCGATGCCGACCGTCGACGGCAAGGGCACGCACGGCGGCTATTGCGGCCCGGCGGTCAAGCCGATCGCGCTGAACATGGTCGCCGAGATCGCACGCGATCCGGAAACGCCGAACCTGCCGATCTCGGGCATCGGCGGCATCTCGACGTGGCGCGATGCGGCCGAATTCATCGTGCTCGGCGCCGGCAGCGTGCAGGTGTGCACCGCGGCGATGCATTACGGCTTCCGGATCGTGTCGGATCTCGCCGACGGGCTGTCGAACTGGATGGACGAGAAGGGCTACGCGACGCTCGACGACGTGCGCGGCCGCGCGGTGCCGAACGTGACCGACTGGAAATACCTGAACCTGAAGTACGACATCAAGGCGCGCATCGACCAGGACCGCTGCATCCAGTGCGGGCTGTGCCATATCGCGTGCGAGGACACGTCGCACCAGGCGATCACGCGCGAGAAGGACGGCGCTCGGCACTTCGAAGTGATCGATTCGGAGTGCGTCGGGTGCAATCTTTGCATGCACGTGTGTCCGGTCGAGCAATGCATCACGATGGAGCGCGTCGACTCGGGCGAGTACGCGAACTGGACCACGCATCCGAACAATCCGGCGCGCACCGATGCGGGGGCGAGCCCGGCGGCGCCCGAGAAGCACGCGAAGGCGGCTTGACCTGCGTCCGGCGGTGCGCGAGATCCGGCGCCGCCGTTTTTTCGTTTCCGTGAGCCGGCATCGCATGATGCCGGCGCTGACGTTTACGTGGAGTGCGATCGATGAAACCCGCAGCGAACCCCGCCGATCCCGACAGCGCCGCGGCGCAGGGCGGCAGCCTGTACAACGACGACCTCGCGCCGACGACGCCGGCGCAGCGCACGTGGAAGTGGTATCACTTCGCGGCGCTATGGGTCGGAATGGTGATGAACATCGCGTCGTACATGCTCGCGGCCGGGCTGATCCAGGAAGGCATGTCGCCGTGGCAGGCGGTGATGACCGTGCTGCTCGGCAACCTGATCGTGCTCGTGCCGATGCTGCTGATCGGCCATGCGGGCGCGAAGCACGGGATTCCGTACGCGGTGCTCGTGCGCGCGTCGTTCGGCACGCAGGGCGCGAAGCTGCCGGCGCTCTTGCGCGCGATCGTCGCGTGCGGCTGGTACGGCATCCAGACCTGGCTCGGCGGCAGCGCGATCTACACGCTGCTGAACATCCTGACCGGCAACGCACTGCACGGCGCGGCGCTGCCGGTCGTCGGCATCTCGTTCGGGCAGCTCGCGTGCTTCCTCGTGTTCTGGGCGCTGCAGATCTACTTCATCCTGCATGGCACCGATTCGATCCGCTGGCTCGAGAGCTGGTCCGCGCCGATCAAGGTCGTGATGTGCGTGGCGCTCGTGTGGTGGGCGACGTCGAAGGCGGGCGGCTTCGGTTCGATGCTGTCGGCGCCGTCGCAGTTCGCGGCGGGCGGCAAGAAGGCCGGGCTGTTCTGGGCGACCTTCTGGCCGGGCCTGACCGCGATGGTCGGCTTCTGGGCGACGCTCGCGCTGAACATTCCCGATTTCACGCGCTTCGCGCATTCGCAGCGCGACCAGATGATCGGACAGTCGATCGGGCTGCCGCTGCCGATGGCGCTGCTGTCGGTGGTGTCGGTCGTCGTGACGTCGGCGACCGTCGTGATCTACGGCAACGCGATCTGGGACCCGATCGACCTGACGAGCCGGATGACGGGCATCGGCGTGGGCATCGCGCTCGTGATCCTCACGCTCGACACGATGTGCTGCAACCTCGCCGCGAATCTGGTCGGCCCCGCGTACGACTTCTCGAGCCTGTGGCCGAAGGCCATCTCGTACCGCGCGGGCGGGATGATCACCGCGACGATCGCGATCGTGATGATGCCGTGGAAGATCCTCGCGGCGACGGACGGTTATATCTTCACCTGGCTCGTCGGTTATTCGGCGCTGCTCGGGCCCGTCGCGGGCATCATGATGGTCGACTACTTCCTGATTCGCGGCACGCAGCTCGACACGCGCGCGCTGTTCGACGAGCGCGGCGGCTTCAGCTACGCGCGCGGCTGGAATCCGGCCGCGCTGGCCGCGCTCGCGGTCGGCGTGCTGCCGAACCTGCCGGGTTTCCTGCACACCGCATTTCCGGCGTCGTTTCCGAACGTGCCGGCGTTCTTCAACACGCTTTATACGTACGCGTGGTTCGTCGGCCTCGTGCTGGCGTCGGGCGTGTACGGCACCTGGATGAAGTGGCGCGCCGGACAGCGCGCGCAGATCGCGAGCGCATGACGCGCGGCACCGCATGCGGAACCCGACAGTCAACGAGGAGGCAACCAAATGGCAATCCTGATTCGCGGCGGCACCGTGGTCGATGCGGACCGCTCCTATCGCGCGGACGTGCTCTGCGCGGACCCGCAGGACGGCGGCACGATCCTGCAGATCGCCGAGCAGATCGCCGCGCCGGCCGGCGCGAGCGTCGTCGACGCGCACGACCAGTACGTGATGCCGGGCGGCATCGATCCGCATACGCACATGGAACTGCCGTTCATGGGCACGACCGCGAGCGACGATTTCTACACGGGCACGGCCGCCGGGCTGTCGGGCGGCACGACGAGCATCATCGACTTCGTGATCCCGAGCCCGAAGCAGCCGCTGATGGACGCGTTCCTCGAATGGCGCGGCTGGGCCGAGAAGGCGGCGGCCGACTACGGCTTCCACGTGGCGGTGACGTGGTGGGACGAGAGCGTGCACCGCGACATGGGCACGCTCGTGCGCGAGCACGGCGTGTCGAGCTTCAAGCACTTCATGGCGTACAAGAACGCGATCATGGCCGACGACGAGATTCTCGTGAACAGCTTCTCGCGTTCGCTCGAACTCGGCGCGCTGCCGACCGTGCACGCGGAGAACGGCGAGCTCGTGTTCCGGCTGCAGCAGGCGCTGCTCGCGCGCGGGATGACGGGGCCGGAGGCGCATCCGCTGTCGCGTCCGCCGGAGGTCGAAGGCGAGGCCGCGAACCGCGCGATCCGCATCGCGCAGGTGCTCGGCGTGCCCGTGTATATCGTGCATGTGTCGTCGAAGGATGCGGTCGACGCGATCACGCGCGCGCGCAGCGAAGGGCTGCGCGTGTTCGGCGAAGTGCTGCCGGGTCACCTGGTGATCGACGAGGCCGTTTATCGCGACCCGGACTGGACGCGTGCGGCCGCGCACGTGATGAGCCCGCCGTTCCGCTCGGCCGAGCATCGCGAAGCGCTGTGGCGCGGGCTGCAGTCGGGGCAGCTGCATACGACGGCGACCGATCACTGCGTGTTCTGCGCGTCGCAGAAGGCAATGGGCCGCGACGATTTCACGAGGATTCCGAACGGCTGCGGCGGCGTCGAGGATCGCATGTCGGTGCTGTGGCATCACGGCGTGAATCACGGCCGCATCACGCCGAACGAGTTCGTGCGGATCACGTCGACGAACGCCGCGCAGATCTTCAACCTGTATCCGCGCAAGGGCGCCGTGCAGGTGGGCGCCGATGCCGACCTCGTCGTGTGGGATCCGGCCGCGACGAAGACGATCTCGGTGAAGACCCACCACCAGCAGGTCGACTTCAATGTGTTCGAGGGGATGACGGTGCAGGGCGTCGCGACGCACACGCTCACGCGCGGCGCGCTCGCGTGGGCCGACGGCGACCTGCGCGCGGTGCGTGGCGCGGGCCGCTATCTGAAACGCCCGCCTGCGGCCGGCTACTACGAGGCCGCACGCATTGCGAACCGGCTGCGCGAACCGCATCCGGTCGAGCGCGCGGGCTGAACGGTGCGGGTCGCGGGGGGGGGGGGGGGCGCCCCCGGGGCGTGTCCGTTCGCACGGCACGCCCCGCATGCATTTGAGCGTGCCGACCGGGTAATATTCACCGACAGCGTTGCACGAACGTTCCCGGCCGCGTGCGGGACAGATCAATAACATTGAGAGAAAGGAGCACAAGGTGGATATTCTGCGCAGTCTCCTGGGTATGCTGTTCCTGCTGCTGGTTGCGTATCTGCTGTCGAACAACCGGCGCGCGGTGAGCGGCCGGACCATGATCGCCGCGCTGCTCACGCAGCTCGCGATCGGTGCGCTGGTGCTGTTCGTGCCGTCCGGCCGCGCGGCACTGGCAGCGGCCGCGAACGGCGTCAATCGCGTGCTCGACATGGGCAATCACGGCATCGCGTTCGTGTTCGGCGGACTGGTGGACAGCCGGATGTTCCAGTTGTTCGGCGACGGCGGGTTCGTGTTCGGCCTGCGCGTGCTGCCGATGATCATCTTCGTCACCGCGCTGATCGCGGTGCTGTACTACGTCGGCGTGATGAAGTGGCTCGTCGCGATCCTCGGTGCGGGGCTGGCGAAAGTGCTCGGCGTGAGCCGTATCGAGGCGTGCTCGGCCGTCGCGACGATCTTCCTCGGGCAAAGCGAGATGCCCGCGCTCGTGAAGCCGTTCGTGCGGAACATGACGAGCGCCGAGATCTTCACGGTGATGGCGAGCGGCATGGCGTCGGTCGCGGGCTCGGTGCTGGTCGGCTACGCCGGCCTCGGCGTGAAGATGGAGTATCTGCTCGCCGCGTCGTTCATGGCGGTGCCGGGCGGGCTGCTGTTCGGCAAGCTGCTGTTTCCGACCGTCGAGCCGAGCCGCGTCGTGGTCGACGGTCTCGATTTCGACGACAAGCGGGCCGCCAACGTGATCGAGGCGGCGGCGTCCGGCGCGTCGGTCGGCCTGCGAATCGCGATCAACGTCGGCGCGATGCTGATCGCGTTCGTGGGGCTCATCGCGCTGATGAACCTCATCGTCGGCGGCGTGGCCGCGTTCGCGGGCTTTCCGCAGGTCACGCTGCTGGGCATCCTCGGCCACCTGTTCGCGCCGCTTGCGTGGATCATCGGCGTGCCGTGGCACGACGCGGCGCTGGCCGGCAATTTCATCGGCGAGAAGCTGATCTTCAACGAGTTCGTCGCGTACGGCGACCTGTCGCCGTACCTGAAGGGCAGCGAGCACGTCGCGGCGGCCGGCCTGCAAGTGCTCGACCCGAAGACGCTCGCGATCGTGTCGTTCGCGCTGTGCGGCTTCGCGAACTTCTCGTCGATCGCCATTCTCGCGGGCGGCTTCAGCGCGGTCGCGCCGGAGCGTCGGTCGGAAGTCGCACGGCACGGCTTGCGTGCGCTGACGGCCGCGACACTGTCGAACCTGATGAGCGCCGCGATTGCCGGCCTGTTCTTCTCCCTGCATTGAACCGCGCAGCGGCCACTGACCGATCGAGGAGATTGCAACGATGTTTCTACCGCAGGAATTCATTCGCAAGAAGCGCGACCGGCAGCCGCTCGATCGCGACGAGATCGCCGCGTTCGTGCGCGGCGTGACCGACGGCAGCGTGACCGAGGGCCAGGTGGCGGCATTCGCGATGGCCGTGTATTTCAACGACCTGAGCGTCGACGAGCGTGTCGCGCTGACGATTGCGCAGCGCGACTCGGGCGACGTGCTCGACTGGCGCGCGCTCGATCTCGGCGGACCCGTGATCGACAAGCATTCGACCGGTGGCGTCGGCGACGTCGTGTCGCTGATGCTCGGGCCGATGGTGGCCGCGTGCGGCGGATACGTGCCGATGATCTCGGGGCGCGGGCTCGGCCACACCGGCGGAACGCTCGACAAGCTCAGCGCGATCCCCGGCTACGACGTGACGCCCGATACGGATGCGTTTCGCCGCACGGTGCGCGACGTCGGCGTCGCGATCATCGGGCAGACCGCTCGGCTGGCACCGGCCGACAAGCGCATCTATGCGATTCGCGATGTGACGGCGACCGTCGAGTCGGTCGCGATGATCACCGCGTCGATCCTGTCGAAGAAGCTCGCGGCAGGACTCGACGGGCTCGTGATGGACGTCAAGGTCGGCTCGGGTGCGTTCATGCCGACGGTCGAGCAATCGGCGGAACTGGCCCGCAGCATCGTCGACGTCGGCAACGGCGCCGGCATGAAGACGACCGCGATCCTCACCGACATGAACCAGTCGCTCGCACCGTGTGCGGGCAATGCGCTCGAAGTGGCGTGCGCGATCGACTACCTGACGGGCAAGTCGCGTCCGGCCCGGCTGCATGAAGTGACGATGGCGCTCTCGGCACAGTTGCTCGTCACCGGCGGGCTGGCACAGGATGCCGCGCAGGCGCGCGCGATGCTGCAGCGGGCGCTCGACTCGGGCGCGGCGGCGGAACGCTTCGCGAGAATGGTCGTGGCGCTCGGCGGCCCCGCGGACCTGATCGATGCGCCCGGGCGACATCTCGCGCGGGCGGCGGTGATCGTGCCGGTTCCGGCGCGCGCGAGCGGCGTCGTGCAGCGGGTCGATTGCCGCGCGCTCGGGCTGGCGGTCGTTGCGCTCGGCGGTGGCCGCACGCGCGCGGCGGATGCGATCGACACCCGTGTCGGCCTGTCCGCGCTCGCGGAGATCGGGCAGCGCGTCGAGGCCGGCCAACCGCTCGGTTGCGTGCACGCCGGCGACGCCGCCGCGGCGGCGCGCGCGGTGGACGCGGTCCAGCGCAGCTATGTGCTGGGCGAGACGGGCGATGCGCCGCCGACCATTTACGAGCGGATCGGCTGACCGGTCGCCGGTGCCGGCACGGAGGGAGCGTGCGGGCATCGGCGGCCGCTTCACATCACGGGATGTATCGTGCGCGCCGGGATGCGGCTGCGTCGATGCATCCCGGCACACCACCGGAGGCATCATCGAGATGGAACGAGACGAATTGCTCGAACGGGCAAAGGCGGCGCGCGAACGCGCGTATGCGCCGTATTCGCGCTTCAAGGTCGGCGCGGCGCTGCAGGCGCGCGACGGGACGATTTTTCACGGCTGCAACGTCGAGAACGCGTCCTATGGACTGTGCAATTGCGCGGAGCGCACGGCGATGTTTTCGGCCATCGCCGCCGGCTATCGTCCGGGGGACTTCGCGCGGCTCGCGGTCGTCGGCGACACGGACGGCCCGATCGCGCCATGCGGCGCGTGCCGTCAGGTGATCATCGAGATCGGCATGCCCGACATCGAAGTGATCCTGGGCAACCTGAAAGGCGATGTCGAGGTCACGACGGCACACGCGTTGCTGCCGGGCGCGTTCCGGTTGTAGCGGAGCGCGCCGCGGCGAGCATGCGCCGTCGTGCGGCGCGCCGCACGTATCACGCGCCGTCGCGTGCTTCGCGGATCGGAATCACGGTGCGGCCGCCGCACTGGCGCAGCAGGTCGCGCAGCTCGACGATGACCGGAAACACCTCGTGGTTCCAGTCGGCGCCCTGGCGATCGTGCGCTTCCTGTTCGCGCTCGACGATCCAGCGGTCCTCGCGGAAGATGCGCTCGGTAAACCAGACGAGCAGCGGCCACGCGAGATCGAGCGCGAACGGGATGCCGGGCTTGTGGATCGACAGCAGTCCGAACGTGCGGTTGGTGCGTTGCTCGGCGTCGAGCGGCACGTAGACGATCCACAGGTCCATCACGAGCGTGCCTTCGCTCGAACGGATCTGCAGCGTCTGGTACGGGTAGCCGGTGCGCACCGTCATCACGCTCTTGTCGGACTGGTCGGCCGGCTTCTTGCTCGCGCCGAACACGAGCGCCTCGCCGACCGGCTGCTTGCCCTCCATCCGCGCGAACG
The DNA here is from genome assembly GCF_049805555.1 of Burkholderia sp. DN3021. Lineage (NCBI taxonomy): Bacteria > Pseudomonadati > Pseudomonadota > Betaproteobacteria > Burkholderiales > Burkholderiaceae > Burkholderia > Burkholderia sp. DN3021. Next base: position 19,102 of record NZ_JBNCAB010000071.1, read on the forward strand.
TGTAGTCGACCTCGACCCAGTCGTCGCCGCGGCGCCGGCCCACCGAGCGCGCGCGCATCTGCCCCATCTGCTTGCGATGCAGGAACTGATGGTTCATGTCCATCAGGTTCTCGTGCATGAACGAGTAGTGGCACTTGACCTCGCGGCCGAAGCGGCGGGTCTTGTACGCGGGGTTGTCCGCCGATTCGAGCGCGGGAAACGGCCGCGTGTCGGCGAGCGTCGCGTCGCCGGGGAACACGAAGATCAGCCCGTGCGCTTCGCGGCACGGATACGCGCGCACGCCGTTCGGCAAACGCTCGCGGCCGAGGTAGGGCACGTCGACGCAGCGGCCGCTGTCGCACGCGTAGGTCCAGCCGTGATAGCAGCAGCGCAGCGTTTCGCCGCTCACGACGCCCGCATGCAGCGGCACCTGGCGGTGCGCGCAACGATCTTCGAGCGCGTACACGGCGCCCGATTCGGTGCGCACGAGCACGATCGGATCGCCGGCGAAGCGCACGCCGAGCGTCTTGCCGCGCTTGAGCTCGCGCGACCACGCGAGCGGATACCAGTGATCGGGGTGAATGGGCACGCGGCGCAGGTCGCGCACGAGCGCGCCGGAAGACGATTCTTCGAGGGTGCTGCTGTCAGGCAAAGGCACTGCGAGCATGCGTGACGTCTCCTGGCTGGGCAGAAAGTCCGGGCGCCGCAAGAAACGGCGGGAATCTGAAGAAGTCTACGCGAAGTTGCCCGATGTGGCGGACGCGATGCGGGTTTGCCCCGGCATGACGGCCGGGGTTTCGTTGATGCGGCGCAAACCGGGCCGCAGGCGGTGCGCGCCCGCCCCGGCCGTGCGGCGGGCGGCAACCCGGCCGCGCGGCCGGTTGCCGGTCACGAGCCGGCATCGCGCCACAGCACCGCGTCCGTGCGGTACAGCGCCGGGAAGCGCTGCTTCAGCCCGGCGACCTTCGGCAGGTCGTTGAACGCGATATACGGCGCGTCGGGATGCAGTTCGAGGTAGTTCTGGTGATAGGCCTCGGCCGGATAAAACCCCTTGTACGCCTCGACGCGCGTGACGACGGGCGCCGGAAACACGTGGGCGCTGCCGAGCTGCGCGATATACGCGGTCGCGACCGCGCGTTGCTGCGCGTTGGTCGGGAAGATCGCGGACCGGTACTGCGGCCCTTCGTCGGGGCCCTGCCGGTTGAGTTCGGTCGGGTCGTGCGCGACCGAGAAGAATACCTGCAGCAGCCGGCCGTACGTGATCTGCGTCGGGTCGTAGACGATGCGAACCGATTCCGCGTGCCCCGTCAGCCCCGAGCCGACGAGTGCATAGTGCGCGGTTTCGGATGCACCGCCTGCATAGCCGGCCGTGACCTGCTTCACGCCCTTCACGTGCTCGAACACGCCCTGCACGCCCCAGAAGCAGCCGCCGGCGAGCACGGCGGTTTCGTCGTGCGACGCGCCGGGCGTTTCGTCGAGCGTCGGCGCGGGCACGGTGCGCATCGGCTCGGCGGAATTGACGATGCGCTGGAAGCCGAACACGGCGGCGGCCGCGACGGCGATGGCGCCGATGCGGCGCAGCATCGCTGCACGCCGTCGCGGCGCGGAATCGCGGGTGGGTGTCGGGTTCATCGTTTGCTCCTTCGGAATGCGTTGTGGAAGACGGTGCTCGGGTGGCGGCGTTGCCCGCGTGCGGCGCCCGCATGCGGCGCACGCGTTCAACCGAATGTGAATGCGTACGCATCGACGCCGGGATCGAGAAATTCGATTGCGAACGTGCGGTCGGCGATCGCGCCGGGCTGCCGGACGAGCTGGTACAGGCGCTGCCCGGTGACGGTGCCGTAGCCCTGCGCGTCGACGTCGGCGCCGTGCGCGGCACCCGGCGCCGCGCCGTCGAGCGTCACGCGAAAGCGCACGGGCTGGCCGTTCGCGCCCGGGCCGAGCACGAGGTGCAGGTCGCGTGCATGGAAGCGGTAGACGATCCGGCCGGACGGCGCGGCGAGCGACGCGCGCTCGGCGCCGACCTGCCAGGTGCCGGCGAGGCCCCAGTCGTTGAGACCGGGGCGAGCCGGCGCGTCGTAGCGGTGCGCCGCGTCGCGCACGACGCCGCCCGGCGACGAGAAATCTTCCGCGCGCGCATAGCCGACGTAGGTTTCGGGCGAGCGGACGTCCGCGGCGTCCGCTGCCGCGAGCGCACCCTTCGCGGGCGCACCGGCCAGCCCGAGCGGCACGTTCAGCGCTTCCGGATGGCCGGCTTCGGCGAGCAGCGACTGGATCGCGCGTTCCGACTGCGCGTATTCGCCTTCGCCGAAGTGGTGATGGCGGATGCGCCCTTGCGCGTCGATGAAGTAGTGCGCGGGCCAGTATTCGTTGCCGAACGCGCGCCAGATCGAATAACCGTTGTCGATCGCGACCGGGTAGTCGATGCCGAGGTCGTGCACGGCTTTCTTCACGTTGCCGATGTCGCGCTCGAACGCGAACTCCGGCGCGTGCACGCCGATCACGACGAGCCCGTACGGCGCGTACTTGCGCGCCCACGCGTTGGTGTACGGCAGCGTGCGCAGGCAGTTGATGCACGAATAGGTCCAGAAATCGACGAGCACGACCTTGCCGCGCAGGCCGGCCGCCGTCAGCGGCGGCGAGTTCAGCCATTGCACGGCGCCGTCGAGCGACGGGAGCGTGCCTTCGACGGGCAGCGCGGCCGGCTTCACGTCGGCCCCGCGCATCATCGCGCTGCCGGCCATCGCACTGCCGCCGGCCTGCGCGCCATCGGCAGTCGCGGCCATCATTGCGCCGCCGCTTGCGTTGCCGGACGTGTTGCCGGCAGCGTTGCCCGTGGCGGTCGTCGTTGCGGGCGCACCGTTCGAGCGCCCGCCGAGCCGGTCGACGAGCTTCGTCTCGAGCCCGCCCGTCGTGACGGTCGACAGTTGCGCGAGCGCACCCGTGTCGAGGCCGAGCGCGATCGCGCCGACGCCGGCCAGGAGCGCCGCGCCGATCCCGCGCCGGATCCATTCGCCGGCGCCGAGCGAGCGCTTCATTGCGGCGAACACCTTGCCTCCGATCACGAGCGCGACGGCGAGCGACGTCGCCGCGCCGGCCGCATACGCGACGAGCAGCAGCGTCGTGCCGACGCTTGCGCCGCGCAGCGCGGCGCCGGTCAGCACGAGCCCGAGGATCGGGCCCGCGCACGGCGCCCACAGCAGGCCGGTCGCGATGCCGAGCAGCAGCGACGACGCGGGGCCGGCCGGGCGGCCGTCGCGCTGCGCGAGCCCGGTGAGCCGGTTGCCGGCGGCGACGAGCGGGCGCGTCAGGTGTTCCGCGAAGCGCGGCATCAGCAGCGTCAGGCCGAACACCGCGAGCAGCACGATGGCAATCCAGCGGCCGGCCTGGTTGGCCTGTGCGACCCAGCCGCCGCCGACGGCGGCGAGCGTCGCGACGACGGCGAACGTGAGCGCCATGCCGGCCAGCAGCGGCAGGCCGGTGCGCACGAACGGCTGGTCGGCGCGCGCGAACACGAACGGCAGCACGGGCAGGATGCACGGGCTCAGGATCGTGAGCACGCCGCCGAGATAGGCAAGGACGATGAGCAGCATGGTGCGTTCTCCAGTCGGTCGGGAGCGGGGCCGGATCAGGCGGCGGCCGGGTGGAAGGCGAGCGCGAGCCCGTTCATGCAGTAGCGCAGGCCGGTCGGCGGCGGGCCGTCGTCGAACACGTGGCCGAGATGGCCGCCGCAGCGGCGGCAGTGCACTTCGGTGCGTACCATCCCGAACGACGCGTCGGCGTGGGTGCCGACCGCGTGGTCGAGCGGTTTCCAGAAGCTCGGCCAGCCCGTATGGCTGTCGAACTTGGTGGCCGACGAGAACAGCGCGAGGTCGCAGCCGGCGCACGCGAACGTGCCGGGCCGGTGCTCGTCGTTCAGCGGGCTGCTGAACGGCCGTTCGGTGCCGGCGTCGCGCAGGATGGCGTATTGGGCGGGCGTGAGCCGGCGATGCCATTCGGCGTCGCTGAGCGTGACTTCGAAAGGGGCGGCCATCCGTGGGGCGGCGGGCGGTGGGGCGGCCGGCGGCGCGGCGAATGCGCGGCCGACCAGCGCGCGGCGGCCGGTGGACGACAGCGCCGCGAGCGCGGCGAGGCCGGTGACGCCGGCGAACAGCAGCAGATGTCTGCGGGTGGGCATGATGGGCTCCTGGAAGCAGGTCCTGAAAACATGCGCCTATCGTAGGCAGCGGCCGGTGTCGAAGTCCTCACGAAAAGTTAAATGAATCGTGATGTTTTCCGGGTAATCCGGCCGGGTCCGCTGAAATCCGTCCAGGCCCCGTCTGACAAGGGTTTGCTGGATATTGGTGGTCGCCAGCTTACACGGCGCCGCAACTGCGCTTCACCGTTGACGTCGACGGTCAACCCGAACCCTGCGCGATCACGGCCGAGGCGCTCGACGATCATTTCGGCGCGCGCTCGGCGCTGGAAGCCGACCTGCACGACGCGTTCGAGCGCGGCCGGCGCTTACGCTCGCATGCTGCCATTGCCCGACGCGGCGGGCCGACGTCTTCGTCCGAACTCGAATACCGCGGCCTTACCGGCCAGGAGAGGCGGTTCGGCCCGCGCGCGTCGCTTGCTCGGGTTCGACAGCCGCCGGCGCGTGAGCCTGTGAAGCCGGCGGCGCCGCATTCATATACGCCGGTGCAGCCTTTTTCTCCTTTCGTACTCCCGGTGGCGGCGCGGTCGGGCGCTGCTCCATGTCGGTCAGCATCTGCTTGCACGGCAGCGGCTGATCGCGGCCCGGCTGGAGCAATGCGAGCAAACTCGCGAGCGGATTCAGCAGGCCCAGCGCCACCGCCGCCCCGCCGCGCGCGATGAGCGCGCCCGGCTTCACGCCCACGTGAGGCTGCTTGAAGGTGCCGGTGACGTACAGCGGCGAGCGCAGCGATATCACCCGGAACCCCTTGGTATGCGGATGAATCGTCAGGTTCATGGTCTCGTCCCGCAGGTTCACGTTACCGTTCATGCCGATCACCGCATCTTCGGTGTCGAGCGCGAATACGCGCGAGTCGAGCACGCCATTGGTGACCACGAAATCGGCCGCCGCGCAGTTGATCTTCACGTCGCGATCGCCGAACAGCTTCTCGTACACCACGTTCGCCACGTTCAACCCGGCCGCTTCCATCAGCACCAGGCTCACGGTGCCGTCCGTGACCAGCGTCTTCACTTCTCCGTTGGACGTGGCGGCGAGCGCCGCCGGCGAGTTGCCGGTGGCCGACAGCGCGGCATCGCCGTTGACTTCGCCGAGCGCCGTCTGCATGACCTCGAACGTCGGGAATAGCCGCTTCAGCTTCAGGTGTCGCGCCTGCAGCGTGAACCGCCCCTTGAGCGGCGTGCCACTGCCGTCCAGGTGGATGTTCGACGCCAGCGTGCCGCCCGCGACGCCGAAGTTCAGCGGGTTGAGCGTCAGCACGCCGTCCTGCATGACGACGTGGGTCGTCAGGTCGGTGATCGGCAGGCTCGGGGACTTGATGATGCGCTGCCCGGTGAACCGGACGTCGGCGTCGATCTTCTTCCAGCGTTCCGTGCGGAACGCCTCGACCGGCAGTGCCTTGTTCGCGGGCTGTGCGACCGCGGCGCCGCGGCGCGCCTTGCTGGCATTCGTGTCGGCGCCGATGAGCGGCGCAAGGTCGGCGAACCGCAGCACCTTCGACACCAGCGTGCCCGACAGGAGCGGCCTCGGTTCGCGCGAAACGTACACCAGCGTGCCGGTGAGATCGCTGCCGCCGACACGCCCCGTGAAGTCCTCGTACTTGAAGACATTGCCGGACGCGCGGAATTGCCCGATCAGCCGCCCGTCGGTCGCATAGGGCGGAGTCTCGGGCAGCGTGATGCCGGTGACGTCGTACAGGTGCGCCATGCTGGTGCCCGCGAGCCACAGTCGCAGGTCGACCGCCGCCAGGTGCGCCGGATCGGTCAGCGTGCCGACGAGCGCCAGCTTCGTATCGCCGAAGCGCAAATTGGCCTGGACCGGAAACGGGCGCTGAACGCTTTGCAGCCCCAGCACGTTTCCGAGCTTGCCAGTGCCGGCAACGTGCCCTTTCTTGTAGGTTCCGTCGACGGTCCACCCGATCGTGTAGTCGCCCGTGCTTACGGACGCGGCGGGCGCGGCGCCTGCCGATGCGCCGGACGCTGCGGAGGCCGTCGCGCCCGACGCCGCTGTCGCGGACGTGCTCGACGCAGCCGATGCCGCCGGGGCGATCGCGGTAGTGGATATCGCGGCCGACGCTTGCGACGCCGCGGCCAGCGCTTGCGACGCTGCTGCCGATGCGCGGGATGCCGCTTCGATACCCGACACGGGTGCCGGGGATCGTGCCGCACCGTGGTGTATCTGTGCCGCGAGTTTCTTTTGGCCCTCCTGGCCGACGGCCTGCGCCGATTCGCTGCGCGCCAGCGCCGCTTGCTGCTTCAACGCATCGCCGAACGCAATTGGCTTGCCGAGCGTGTCGATCACACCGCTCAGGTCGAATTGCTTCTGTTGGTCGTAGTAGCGGAGCTTGCCGGTGGCGAACGCGATATCGTGCAGGTCGAGCGTCCACTTGCCCGGATGACCGGCATTCTTGAGCTGGAACGTCCAGTTGACGCGCCCGTCCGCGAGGCGTTCGAGGTCGACGGATGGATTGACGAGGTCGATGGCCGGAATCACGATGCGGCGCGCGAGCAGCGGCAGCGCCTCGACTTCGAAGCTGATCGCGTCGAGCGTGGCGAAATGCTTCGTGCGCGCCCAGTCCGGGTTGGCGATCGTGACATTGCGGGCGCTGAATCGCGGCCACGGCACCCAGGCGCGCCAGCCATGCTCGCTCACGGGCCGATGCCACCCGACACGCAGGTCGCCGTTGATGGCGAACTGCCGTCCGATCGCGTCCGATACCTTGTCATCGACCCAAGGGCGCGCGCGGTTCCAGTCGAACGTCACGATGAAGACGAACAGCGCGGCAATCGTCAGGGCAACGACAACGGCGAGCCACGCGGCCACCTTACTGACGGTATGGCCGTTGCGCATCTTTCACTCCCGGGTTGGGCTGCACCGAAACGATGGCGCAATTCGTGTTCCCGAATGCGCTTCGACCGGCCAGCCGATCTGTTTCAGCGTTGCAACCAGGCAGGCGAGTCGGGGAAATGGCAAGCCCAATGGGATCGGGAAAGTGAACCTTCCGCATCGACCCCGAAGGTTTCGACAAGGGCGAGCGACGTGTGCAGGCGCTTGAGCCGTGCGAAACGTATCGACGATGAAACATTTTCATCCGCTCACGGCGACTTTCCGTGTATTCCGGCGATTCGTATCGCCCTGCGAATCGAGTGCGTCGCGATGGCATATCGCTTGCTGCTGAGATTGCACCCGCAGACGAGTGATCCGGAAATAGCGTCCAGGTGCCGATCGTCTTCATGAGGATCAAGAGGAAATCGTAATGAGCATACTTGCGACTTACACGTTCGCATTGCAGCACGGCAGCCATGTAACGTTCCTTATTCCTCAGAACGGCTGCCCATCCGGCGCGGCCCAGTTTTTCCTTGCTGCGCATCTGTCCGATGGTGCTGGATCGCTCGCCGACAGATTTCATCGAGCGAACAGGTCTGCCGAGCTGACTTCACCCGACGCGCATGAGAATTTGTCCTATCGCTACCTGGTCGATCTCGGCGGGCATATCGTCGCGTTTCGGCACGACTCGGAGGGGAACGAGTGGGAGCGGTTTTTCTCGGGACACTACGCGGAATTCATCAATGGGCACGCGCCGCTCAAGGTTCTCGGCGACGGCATGCTGAAGCGCATCAAGTCCTGCACCGGCGGAAATGACGAATGGGTGACGCGCGGGCAGCTTGTCATGCGTCATGCCGCAGCCGTGGAGACATTGTCGTTGCAACGCGAACGATTTCCGGAGCGGGCGGATGTCATTTCAAGTTATCAAAGCGATGTCGATGCACTGGCCGTTTCTCTCCGGCGATACAGCGAAAGTGAGGATTTTGAATGAATGCGGCAGAATGTTTATTAAAAAATATCGACCTGCATTATCTGACAGCTTCAAAAAATGACAAATTCAAGTGATTATATGAAATATATTTTGGGGTTTATATATTCATACCATTTCGCATGCTTGCTTGATTTTGATCAATGATAACGTTTCCGAATCAGGGCATTCACCTACGAGGCGGCGGACCGGAAATGGATGCAGGCGCGTTAGAATGTGCCCACTAAATCGCGCATTGAATCGTCGCAGGAAATGGTGGGGTCGTTACAAACTCTCGTGCACCTTGTTGCGTTGAAAGCGGGAGGCATGCGTTCGCGCATGTATACACAATCCAATTGTCCGATACGAATATTCCATGCAGACCATGCTAAGTCCGCACGAAATTACTACTTTAATGATCGTTTGGGATGCTCCTGATCAGATCGAACTGGATCGCGACGAACTCGTCACGCTCATCGAGCATCGCCTGATCGCCGTTGATCAGCCGGCATCGGGTTGTCGGCGTGTCCAGGTTACCGCAGAGGGCCGCGCTGTCCTGAAAGCGGTCTCGCGAATGCGTTGAATGATCCGAGTTGGCCGAAAATGACGGAGGCTGCTATGAGCGGAGCATGGGTCGGGTTCGTGGTCGGCGCGTTCGTGCTGGCGTTTGCGGCAATTGCCGCAATGAACCGCTATCGCCGCGAGCATCGTCGCGCGGAACTGCTTAGAAATCTGGACCACCATGAATGGTGGCACTGGACTCATACCTCCACTGCGGGTTCGCGAACCGCGAAAAGATGAACCACGCACATCGCAGGCCAGCCGTCGGGCAGCAGGTCGCGCGCGACACGTTGCAATAACGCGTCGTGCGTGGCCGTCTCCACCAAGTACTTCTTCGGCCACCACAACTGCCTCTACGGGGTGCGTGTTGGCGGGCGCGCCTGATGTTCGTTACTCCGGAGAGGGCGAAGGTGTATCGCTATGGTATGTAGCAGGGGGCCCTTTGATTCCTGTGCAATTTTCCGGCTGGATCTACCCTAGCTTGGCGGTGCCCCTGACTTCCTGAGATTCCCTTCCGAAAGCGACGTTCCACCAAACGGTCGGCCTCTTCGCGGCCACGACGTCAGGGCATGCGAGTCCACCGTGTTCCATATTTGCCTGAGCGTTTTGATCTCGTCATGCGAAGCGGCGTGGAAGCGCGTTTCGTAGGCAAGGAGGTGGGTGGCAGGAGCCCGGATCGACCGGCGCTCTAGAATTGATGCCGGTGCCGAAGCGCCTTTGCCCGGACAAACCGTTCGACGTTCATGTCGACGCCGGCCAGTCGGGCGAGTAGACCTCCTCAACGGATTCCAACATGCGCATCCCACCACTCAAGGCAATCATCGCGTTCGAAAGCGTGGCCCGGACCAAGAGCGTGAATCGCGCTGCGGACGAACTCGGCCTGACCGCGTCCGCCGTGAGCCACCAGCTCAGCAACCTCGAATCGCTGATCGGTCAGCCGCTGTTCCAGCGATCGGGGCGCGGACTCGTCCTCACGCCGACCGGCGAGCGCTACCTGGCGGACGTCACCGGCTCGCTGGCCGACCTGAGCCGCGCAACCGAGCGTGCGTCGAGCCGCACCGAAGTCGATATCCTGCGCGTGCATTCGAGCCCGAGCTTCGGGTTGATGTGGCTGCTGCCGCGGCTGTCGTCGTTTCAGGAGGCGAACGGGGATATCCAGCTGAACCTCGCGTGCTCTTACGAAAACGTGTCGTTCTCGAACGGCTTCTACGATATCGATGTCCGGCACGGCTACGGCAACTGGGACAACCTCGAGGTCAGGACGGTGCGCGGCGAGTTCATTGCGCCGCTCGCTTCGCCGCAATATCTCGAGCGGCATCCGGTGAAGGCGCCGGAAGAACTGCTCGCGCATCGGCTGATCTATTCCGAAACGCCGTTGGTCCAGTGGAAGCAGTGGTTCGGTCGAGCCGGCGTATCGCTCGCGGCGCAGAAGACCTTCGATTTTTCATTCGACCGGTCATACATGTCGCTCGAAACCGCTGCGCTGGGCCTGGGCATCGCGCTCGAAAGCCTGATGCTTGCGTCGGTGAAGATCCGCGAAGGGCTGCTGGTTCCGGTATTCGACGAGACTCATGCGGTCGAAGTCGGCGCGCATCACCTCGTTTACCCGCGGCAGAACGCGGAACTGCCCCGCGTGAAGCGTTTCCTTGCGTGGATCGAGCGGGAGGTCGCGGCTTACGGGCGGCCGGGCTGAGCACCAGGTCCTCCGGTCCGCACGCGATATTGCGTTGCAGCACCCGCGGCGCGCCGTGCGGCGTCATCTGAAATTTTCTCAACTATGGCTGAGCGTTTCCGCGTTGATGCGGGTGTCCGGTGAGCCGACACTCTGGACACACATCAACAACAGGAGACGACCGATGTTGCTCGACAACAAGACCATCATCGTGACAGGCGCCGCATCGCCGCGCGGTATCGGCAAGGCCACGGCCCGCATACTGGCTGCACACGGCGCACGCGTTGCGATTCTCGACCTTCGCCGCGAAGACGCCGAGGCGGCCGCCGCCGAACTCGGGACGGACCATCTCGGCCTGGCATGCGACGTGACCGACCGCGACGCGTGCGTGGCCGCGGCCCGCGCGACGCTGGAGCGCCATGGTCGCATCGACGGCCTCGTGAACAACGCCGGCGTCACGCAGCCCGTGCGCACGATGGACATTTCCGGGCGCGACTTCGACACGATCGTCGACGTGAACCTGCGCGGCACGCTGTACATGTCTCAAGCGGTGCTGCCGGCGATGAAGGAGCAGCGCGGCGGCAGCATCGTGTGCATGTCGTCGGTGTCCGCGCAACGCGGCGGCGGCATCTTCGGCGGTCCGCACTACAGCGCCGCGAAGGCCGGCGTGCTCGGCCTCGCGAAGGCAATGGCGCGCGAATTCGGCGCCGACCATATCCGCATCAATTCGATCACGCCGGGCCTGATCCAGACCGACATCACCGGCGACAAGCTGACGCCGGACATGCGCGAGGAGATCATCAAGGGCATTCCGCTCGGCCGCCTCGGCGATGCCGCCGATGTCGCCAACGCATGCCTGTTCCTGCTGAGCGACCTGTCGAGCTACCTGACGGGCATCACGCTCGACGTCAATGGCGGGATGTTGATCCACTGAAACGGCGCCGCGTGAATCGCGGCGCCGCCCATCATGCACCCGGGACAACCCGGGGCCATGGCAGGAGACAAAGATGAGAGCAAAGTACCCCGCACCGCCGGTTCCGGGCGAGATGCTGCAACGGGACGATGCGCAGACGTTCGAAGCGGCCACCTACGCGAAGGTGGCGCGACGGCTGATCCCGTTCCTGATGCTGTGCTATCTGGGCGCCTATCTCGACCGCGTCAACGTCGGGTTCGCGAAACTGCAGATGCTCAACGACCTGCGCTTCAGCGAGACGGTGTACGGCATGGGCGCAGGCATTTTCTTTCTCGGCTACTTTCTGTTCGAAGTGCCGAGCAACCTGATCCTGCATCGCGTCGGTGCGCGCCGCTGGCTCGCCCGCATCATGCTGACGTGGGCAGTCATTTCGGCGAGCTTCGTGTTCGTCAGGTCGCCCACCGCGTTCTATGTGCTGCGGTTTCTGCTCGGCGTCGCCGAAGCGGGTTTTGCGCCGGGCGTGATCCTGTACCTCACGTACTGGTTCCCGTCGGCACGCCGCGCGAAGGCACTGTCGCTGTTCTTCATGGCGATTCCGCTGGCGGGGATCATCGGCGGGCCGCTGTCGGGCGCGATCATGCATTCGCTGCACGGCGCGATGTCGATGGCGGGCTGGAAGTGGTTGTTCCTGCTCGAGGCGCTGCCTTCGTTCGTGCTGGGCTTTGCGATCCTGCTGTATCTCGATGACGGCATTGCCGGCGCGAAATGGCTGACCGATGCCGAAAAAGCCCTGCTGGCGCGCAACGTGTCGGCCGACGCCGAGCACACTACCGCCCACCTGTCGATTCGTTCGTTCGTCGCCGACCGCCGCCTGTGGCTGATGGCCGCGATCTACTTCTGCGTCGTGCTCGGTCAGTACGGCCTCACGTTCTGGCTGCCCACGATCATTCGCAAGGCCGGGGTTGCCGATCCGCTGTGGGTCGGACTGTTCACCGCGATCCCGTATGCGTGCGCAATCATCGCGTTGCCGCTGATCGGCATGAGCGCGGATCGCCGCCGCGAGCGTCGCTTCCATCTCGCGGTGCCGATGCTGATCGCGGCGGCGGGCTTCGCGACTTTGCCGACGCTCGGCAGCGTCAGCGCGTCGATCGTGTGCCTGAGCATTGCGTCCGCCGGCATCCTCGCGTCGTCGTCGCAGTTCTGGTCGTTGCCGACGGCCCTGCTGGGCGGGATGTCGGCGGCGGCGGGCATCGCCGCGGTCAACTGCTTTGCCAATCTCGCGGGCTTCTTCTCGCCTGCGATCGTCGGCTGGCTGAACGACCTGACCGGCAAGTCCACTGCGGGACTGCTCTTCATCTCCGTCGCGATCACGGTCGGCGCTCTGCTGGTGTTCCTGGTGCCCCGATCCGTCAACCGCTGATTCGATTTGCATTCCTTCCGACACAATACTGGAGCTATCGATGGATACCGAAACCATCCATGAAGCGGTCACGCTCGCCGAGCGCGCGTACCGTATCCGAAGAAACGCCGTGCTGATGGGCGAAGTCCAGGGGCAGGGCTATGTCGGCCAGGCGCTCGACATCGCCGACGTGCTGGCCGTCGCGTATTTCGGCGCGATGCGCTATCGCCCGGACGATCCCGAGTGGGAAGGGCGCGACCGCTTCCTGCTGTCGAACGGCCACTACGCGATCGCGCTGTACGCGGCGCTGTTCGAAGCTGGCATCCTGCCGGCCGAGGAACTCGAAACCTACGGCAGCGACGACAGTCGTCTGCCGATGTCGGGGATGGCGAGCTATACGCCCGGGATGGAAATGTCCGGCGGTTCGCTCGGGCAGGGCCTGACGATCGCGGTCGGTCGTTGCCTGGGCCTCAAGCGCAAGGGCTCGGATGCATTCGTCTATACGCTCTTTTCGGATGGCGAGCTCGACGAAGGTGCGATCTGGGAAGGGCTCATGTCGGCCGCGCACTGGAAGCTCGACAACTTGATCGCGATCGTCGACGTGAACAACCAGCAGGCCGATGGCCCGTCGACGCAAGTCATGGCATTCGAGCCGCTGGTCGACAAGCTCGAAGCATTCGGCTGGTATACGCAACGCGTGGACGGCAATGACATCGACGCGGTAAAGCGCGCGTTCGACAACGCGCGCCGACATGACAAGCCGCAGCCGCGGATCATCGTCTGCGACACGAAGATGGGGCGCGGCGTGCCGTTCCTCGAAGCACGCGAGAAGAGTCATTTCATTCGCGTCGATGCGCACGAGTGGAAGCTCGCGCTCGACGCACTCGAAGCAGGGAGACACGCATGAGCACCGTCGACAACAAGCCGCGCCTGAAGACTTCCGCGATGATCGCGTCCATCGCGGCAGAAGGGCAGACTACGCGTCCCGCGCCGTTCGGCCATGCGCTCGCGAAGCTCGCGCGGACGAGCGGCAATGTGATCGGAATGACCGCCGATCTCGGAAAGTACACCGACCTGCATATCTTCGCGAAGGAATTTCCGGAGCGTTACTACCAGATGGGCATGGCCGAGCAGTTGCTGATGGGCGCGGCCGCCGGGTTCGCGCACGAAGGGGCGCAGCCGTTCGTCACGACCTATGCGGTATTCGCCACGCGCCGTGCATACGACTTCATTCATCAGGCGATTGCCGAGGACAATCTCGATGTGAAGCTGGTGTGCGCGTTGCCGGGACTGACGACCGGCTACGGGCCGAGCCACCAGGCCGCCGAAGATCTGGCGCTGATGCGTGCGATGCCGAACATGACGGTGATCGACCCGTGCGACGCGCTGGATATCGAGCAGATGGTGCCGGCCATTGCTGCGCACAAGGGGCCGGTATACGCACGCCTGCTGCGTGGAAACGTGCCGGCCGTGCTCGATGAATACGATTACCGTTTCGAACTCGGCAAGGCCAAGCTGCTGCGCGACGGCAACGACGTGCTGTTGATCTCGTCCGGGATCATGACGATGCGCGCGCTCGAGGTTGCGAAGGCACTCGAAGCCGATCGCGTCGATGTGGCCGTGCTGCACGTGCCGACGATCAAGCCGCTCGATACGGCAACCATCGTTCGCGAGGCGGCGCGCAAGGGACGCATGGTGATCGTCGCCGAGAACCATACGGCGATCGGCGGGCTCGGCGAAGCGGTGGCGACTGCGTTGATCGGGGCCGGCGTTGCCGTACCGTTCCGCCAGATCGCGCTGCCGGATGCGTACCTCGCCGCGGGCGCGTTGCCGACGTTGCACGAGCGCTACGGGATCTCGACCGGCGCGATGCAGGCGAACATCAAGTCGTGGCTCGCGTAGCAGCTGAAGCCACTGACGCCGCCGGTGTGCAGCCCGCAGAGCAACGGCATGGCTGAGCGCTTCGTGAAGACGATGAAGCGCGACTATGTGGCCCTCATGCAGAAACCGGATGCAGCGACGGCCGTGCGGAATCTCGCCATTGCGTTCGAGCATTTACAACGAGAAGCATCCCCGTAGCGCACTGAAGTATCGCTCACCACGCGAGTTTCGACGCGCGGTGGATTCATCGACCGTAGCGTGAGGCTGTGTCCGGGACTACGGGGGTAACTCCGGTGCGCCGGAACCGCTTCCGTCACAACAGGCAGACCCGACGCAGCTTGACCGTTCTCAGATAGACGGATTTATCGAGCCACGGCACGAACACATACTCGTCGTATGCGTCGCAACCGATCAGAATCCAGTGGGACAGAACGTTGGACATGATGGTCTCCTTGACTGCGCTCGTTTCGATGTGCAGGGTGCCGACGCGTCGCGATCGTCATCCGTCGTGCTCGCACACCGTATACCCGGCGAGCACCGCGCCTATTCCCGACACCGTGCGATGTACTTCATGCGCGGGATGTCGTGCGTCGCCGGAATAAACGGGCCCGCTCCGCGGTATGCCGATCAAGCGGCGGACGCATCGAGGGGAGGCGCCAATGAACGGCAAGCGGAGGCAAACCCGGGACATTCCAGGCCGATCGCAACGCGACGGCAAGGGTGCCCCGAAAGTGAACGAGGCACGGCGGCCATCGTTGTTCCAGGATCGCATCGGCATGCGCCCGCCGTCGCGCAACCGCGCGCCGCGTCCCGCGCAGCACGCGATCGACTCCGATGCCGGTAAACCGGCGTCGGCGCAAGACGGGAAGCGCAAGGCCGCGCGCAGGCTGCAACTCGGTTCCGGCATCCTGCTGTGGTTCTATATTTCCGTCCATATGGTCAATCACGCGCTCGGCATCTGGTCGATCGATATCGCCGAGCGCGGGCTGCATCTGGCAATCGGGCTCTGGCAAAGCGCGCCCGGCACGATCCTGCTGTACGGCGCGGCCGGCCTGCATTTCGCGCTGGCGGTCCGCACCATCTACGGCCGCCGACACTGGGCGCTGCCGCCCGCCGAATGGCTTCGTCTGTGGGCGGGACTCAGCCTGCCCATGCTGTTGATACGCCACGTCGTCGGGACACGGGTTGCGACATCGTTTTACGGCTTCGAGCCGAACTACGAACGGGTCATCGTGTCGCTCCTGACGAGCGGCACGCAGGGTTTGCAGATCGCGCTGCTCGCACCGGGATGGGTGCACGGCAGTCTCGGACTGTGGTTTCATTTGCGCCGCCATGCATTTTTTCGGCATGCGAAGTTCGTGCTGCTGGCGATACTCGTCCTGCTGCCCGTGCTGTCGGCGGCGGGATTCGTGCAGATGACGCGTGCGATCGTGCCGGGAAGTCTCGCCGTACCGGCGCCCGACGCGGCGCTGGTTGCGCACCGCGCCGCGCTCGACGGCTGGCGACATCTGCTCGTCGCCGGGTATCTGTCGTTGATTGCGGCCGCGTTCGCCGGCGGTCAGTTGCGAAACAGGCTCTTCAGCGGAGATTCGCACGGTCCATCCCGCGAGCAGCAGCGAACGGACGCGTGAACGCCACACGCCCGGTCGCGGTTCGCGTTCCGCGCGTGTCGGCCGCCGGCCTTCGGAGCTCGTGACCGGTGGCCGCGGGCCACAAACGGTCATTCGACATCGCTGCCCGAATCGTTACAATCCGCTGCATACACTGCACCCACTGGCGCAAAGCCGCTCGACAGGGAATCCTCAATGACCGGAATATCCATCAGATCCGCCAATATCGACGATGCACAGGCGATCGCCGATTTCCACGTCAAGGTCTGGCGGCATACCTATCGCGATCTCGCACCGGCGCAAGCGCATGCCGTGCTCGACGAGCGCTATCGTGGCAAAAGATGGCAGGAAAAGCTGGCGTCGAACGATGGCGACCAGCTCGTGCTCATCGCGCAGACCGACGACAGGATCGTCGGAATCGGCGCGGCCGGCGCGCCGTCGGAACCGATATTCGACGGCCGTGGCGAGATCAAATTCCTGTATGTCGATCCCGAATTCAAGCGTCGCGGCATCGGCCGCACGCTGCTTGCCCAACTCGCGACGCATTTGAGAGGGTTGCGGTATCAGGGCGCCGCGTTGAGTGTCGTCAACGGAAACGCATCCGCGATTGCCTTTTACGAGGCGCTGAATGCGCGGTTTGCCGGCGAGTACGTCGATGCGGGGCCGATCTGGCGCTCGCACAACATCGTCATGGTGTGGGACGACCTGGCGAATCTCATTGCCTGACCGAAACCCTGCCGCAAGCAACGACGCGCATCACGCGAGGCATGCTCGCAGCCACGACGTGAACGCGGTCACGAGCGGCGTCCCGGTCAGCTCGTGACGCGTGACGAGATAGTACGCATGACGCGACGGCACCGTTGCGCTGAATGGCCGCACGAGCGTGCCGTCGATCAGGTCGTCGCGCACGGACAGGCTGTCGCCGAGCGCGACGCCTTGCCCGTGCACAGCGGCTTCGACACCGATGTGCGCGTTGCCGATTTCGAGGATGCGGATGCCCGGCAGCTTGTCGGCGTTTGCTTCTGCCAGCCAGCGCATCCACGAGCCCGCATGCTCGCAGAACAGCGTGCGTCCCGCGAGATCCTGCACCTTGCGGATCGCATCGGGCCCGTTCATCAACGCCGGGCTCACGACCGGGAACAGCGCCGGATGCTCGAGCAGCTCGACGTGCCGGTTGCGCCAGGTGCCTTCCCCGTAGCGGATGCAGACGTCGACGTCCGTCGAATAGATCTCGCGTTCGTCGTTCGACGGAATCACCTTCAGGTGGATGCCCGGATAGCGCTCGAGAAAATCGCCGATGTGTCGGGCGAGCCAGCGCGACGTCAGCGACAGCGGCGTCGACACGACGAGATCGCCGACGGCGGCCGGCGAATCGAGCCTGACGGTGGCGTTCGCGATCATGTCGAATGCGATGCCGACCGGTTCCAGCAGCGCTTCGCCTTCGGGCGTGAGTTTCACGCGCGCCTTTGATCGGACGAATAGCGCGACGCCGAGCGTGCTTTCGAGAATACGGATCTGGTGACTGACCGCGCTCGCGGTCACGTGCAGTTCGTCGGCGGCGGCCGACACGCTGCCGCGCCGGGCGGCGGCCTCGAATGCGCGAAGCGGGTTCAGCGGGGGCAGGCGGTTGCGCATCGGCGGGCGCGTCGAAGGCGACGGTGCTGAGAAAAACTTCATTTAAGCGGAGTCAATTTCTCGCTACAACAAAAAAAATTGAATGCCTACAGTGGGGGCAATCCAACCGAGTCGAGGTCGACCGCAATGAGCCTTACCGAACCGATCGAACGCCTGTGGGGCGGCCGCTTCCAGTCGGAGCCGTCCGACGCGCTGCAGAACCTGTCTCGCTCCGATCCGAGTTTCTACCGCCTCGTGCCGTACGATCTGGCGGGCTCCCGTGCGCATGCGCGCGAGTTGAACCGCGCCGGCATCGTGAACGACGACGACCTCGCGCAGTTGCTGGCCGCGATGGACGGCATCGCGCGCGACTACGCGGCCGGTGCGATCGCGCCGTCGCTCGCCGACGAGGACGTGCACACGTTCCTCGAGCGCGTGCTCACGCAGCGGCTGCCGGCGCTCGGCGGCAAGCTGCGCGCCGGGCGTTCGCGCAACGACCAGGCGGCGAACGACCTGCGCCTGTATCTGCGCGACAAGGCGCGCCAGCTCGTGCGCGGCGTGCTCGACCTGCAGCAGGCGCTGGTCGGCCAGGCGAGCCGGCACGTCGACACGGTGACCGCCGGCTTCACCCATCTGCAGCCCGCGCAGCCGATCGTGTTCGGCCATCAGTTGCTGGCGCATGCGCAGTCGCTGTATCGCGACGCCGACCGCCTGGTCGACTGGGACCGCCGCACCGCGCGCTCGCCGCTCGGCGCGGCCGCGCTGGCGGGCTCGGCGATCTGCGTGCGGCCCGAGCTGTCCGCGCAGGAGCTCGGTTACGACGCGCCGTGCGAGAACTCGATCGACGCCGTGGCCGCGCGCGATCACGTCGCCGAATTCGCGTTCGTCGCGAGCATGCTGGCCGTGAACCTGTCCCGCCTGTCGGAAGAAGTGATCCTGTGGACGTCGCGGCAATTCCGCTGGGTGGAACTCGACGACGGTTATGCGACGGGCAGCTCGATCATGCCGCAGAAGAAGAACCCGGACATCGCGGAACTGACGCGCGGCAAGGCGGGACGCCTGATCGGCAACCTGACGGGCCTGCTCGCGACGCTGAAGTCGCTGCCGCTCGCGTACAACCGCGATCTCGCGGAAGACAAGATCGCCGCGTTCGATTCGATCGACACGCTCGAACTCGTGCTGCCGGCGATGGCGGGGATGATCCGCACGATGCGCGTGAACGTCGACGAGATGCGTCGCCAGGCGCCGCTCGGCTTCACGCTCGCGACCGAGGTTGCGGACTGGCTTGCGCTGACGGGCGTGCCGTTCAGCGAAGCGCACGAGATCACCGGCGCGCTCGTGCGGGCGTGCGAACGCGACGGCATCGAGCTCGCGGACGCCAGCGCGGAACAATTGCAGGCCGTCGACCCGCGCCTCGCGCCGGCGGTGCGCGCGCACCTGACGCTCGACGCGGCCGTCGCCGCGCGCGGCGGCGCGG
>NZ_JBNCAB010000072.1:0-38181 GCF_049805555.1 Burkholderia sp. DN3021
GTGCCGGCGGGCGCGAGCCCGTCGCGGCTCGCGCACGCGCCGAGCACGGCGAGCGCCGCGGCGACGGCCATCCGCGACACGACGCGCAGCGCGCCGGCATCGCGTGTCCAGGGAGCAAGTGCTGCATGCATCGCATTCCTCTGCTTCGTATCGGTTTGAACACGACATGCATTGTTGGACGCACCCTGACAAAGCTGATAATGTTGTTTAGACAAAAAATAATGAATTCCGGCCATGCCCATCCGTGATGCTTCTCCGCCGCGCGCCATACAGCGCGCCGACATCGATCCGAGCGAACGTGCGGACGGCCCGTCGCTGATCGCCGTGTGGGGCGAAGACGACGGCAGCAACGCGTATCAGCTCGGCACCCGCGAGGTCGACTGGCACAGTCATCTGCGCGGCCAGGTGTTCTGCGTGGAAAGCGGCTTCGCGCACGTGCGCACGCCGCACGGTTCGTGGCTGCTGCCGCCGCATCGCGCGGGCTGGATTCCGCCCGGCGAGCAGCACAAGGTCAGCATCAGCGGCGCGTTGAGCGGCTGGAGCGTCGTGATCGCACCGGCCGCGAGCCAGCGGATGCCGGGCCAGCCCTGCGTGATCGCGATTACCGACCTGATGCGCGCGCTCGTGCGGCGCGCGGTGTCGTGGGCCGACCAGGACCGGCTCGACATCGAGCAGGCGCGCATCAGCGTCGTGCTGCTCGACGAGATGCGCCGCGCGCCGCACGAACCGCTGCACTTGCCGATGCCGCACGACCGGCGGCTGCTGCGGATCGCCAACGCGATCCTCGGGCAGCCGCACGACAGCCGCACGCTCGAAGCGTGGGCCGAATGGGCCGGCTTGTCCGCACGCACCTTGAGCCGGCTGTTCGTCGCGGAAACCGGCACGAGCTTCGCGCAATGGCGGCAGCAGGCGCGTCTCACGCACGCGCTCGAACGTCTCGCGAACGGCGACAGCGTCGCCAACATCGCGGACGCGCTCGGCTACGCGACGCCGAGCAATTTCATCGCGATGTTTCGCCGCGCGTTCGGCGATTCGCCTGCGCATTACTTCGCGAAGCGCAAACAGCCGTAGCGCGACGCGACTGCGCACCGCCCCCTATCACCCCTGCCAGTACTGCGCCTGCATCGACGCCGCTATAGTCGCCGTGCAACCGGCCGGTCGGTTGCTCAATACGCCATGTGGAGGGTGTCGATGTCGAATGCCGTCGGATCGGACAACACGCCGATCGTCTCAGAGCTGCAACTCGCCGATCATCTGGCCGCCGGCTGCAAGCCGGCCGCGCAGTTCCGGATCGGCACCGAGCACGAGAAGTTCGTCGTCGCTCGCGCGACGCACGCGGCCGCGCCCTACGACGGGCCGTCCGGCATCGCCGCGGTGCTCGAGCGGCTGCGCGACGACGGGACGCCGATCGTCGATGCCGGGCGGATCGTCGGCGTGATCCAGCGCGATGGCGCGGCGATCTCGCTCGAACCGGCCGGCCAGCTCGAACTGTCGGGCGCGCCGCTCGACACGTTGCACGACACGCATGCCGAATTGCATGCGCACCTCGCCGCGGCTCGCGCGGCGTGCGATCCGCTCGGCCTGCGCTGCGCGCCGCTCGGCTTTCACCCTCACCTGTCGCGCGCGGCGCTGCCGTGGATGCCGAAGCAGCGCTACGGGATCATGCGACGCTATATGCCGCGCGTCGGCACGCGCGGGCTCGACATGATGCAGCGCACCTGCACCGTGCAGGTCAACCTCGATTTCTCGTCGGAAAACGACATGGCGCGCAAGATGCGCGTGTCGCTCGCGTTGCAGCCGGTCGCGACCGCGCTGTTCGCGAATTCGCCGTTCTGCGAAGGCCGCCCGTCCGGCCTGCTGTCGACGCGCGCACATACGTGGCTCGATACCGACGAGGATCGCTGCGGCGCGCCGGCATTGTTCCTGTCGCGCAGCTTCGGCTTCGAGCGCTACGTGAGCTGGCTGCTCGACAACGTGCCGATGTATTTCGTGCGGCGCGGCGACCGCTACGCGGATGCGACCGGGCGGACGTTCCGCGATTTCATGCGGCGGCGCATTCCGCATCTCGAAGGCGACACGCCGACGCTCGGCGATTTCGCGGACCACCTGACGACGGTATTCACCGAGGTGCGGCTGAAGCGCTATCTCGAGATGCGCGGCGCCGATGCCGGCTCGCCCGACATGATGATCGCGCTGTCCGCATTCTGGACCGGCCTGCTGTACGATCCGGCCGCGCTGTCGGAGGCCGAGACGCTGGCCGCCGCGATCGATCGCGGCGCGCTGCTGGCATTGCGTCGCGACGTGCCGCGTCTCGGGCTCGATACACCGGTCGACGGCCGCCCGTTGCGTGCGTTCGCGGCCGATGCGCTCGCAATCGCGCATCGCGGCCTGCGCGCGCGGGCGCGCCTGGATGCGGCCGGCCGCGACGAATCCGTGTATCTCGCGCCGCTCGACGAGATCGTCGCCGGCGCGCCGACCCAGGCCGAACACTGGCTCGCCCGCTATCGCGACGCGTGGGCCGGCGACGCGACGCGGATCTACGACGAAGCCGAAATCTGACGGCGTCGCGCCGGGCCGCTCATGCGCAGCATGCGAGTAGCGGCTCGTGCGCGAACTCGATGCCGGGCATCGGCGCATGGCCCTGCCGCCGTGCCCGAACCGCGTGCGCGAGCGTCTCGAAGAGCCCGGCGGTGTCGGCGAACGACAGGCACGCGTCGGTGATGCTCTGCCCGTAGCGCAGCGGAACGCCGGGCACCAGGTCCTGCCGCCCTTCGATCAGGTTCGACTCGATCAGCACGCCGACGATGCGCGTATCGCCGGCCGCGACCTGCGCGGCGACGTCCGCGCCGACGCCCAACTGGTTCCGGAACTGGCGGCGGCTGTTGCCGTGACTGACGTCGATCATCACGCGCGGCGCGAATTGCGCGGCCGCCATGCGCTCGCATGCGGCGTTCACGGCGGCCGCGTCGAAATTCGGTTCGCGTCCGCCGCGCAGCACGACATGCGTATGCGGATTGCCGGACGACGCCGCCGCGCACAGCCGGCCGCATGCATCGACCGACAGGAAGCGGTGCGCGCGCGCGGCCGCGCACATCGCATCGACGGCCACCTGGACGTTGCCGTCGGTCCCGTTCTTGAAGCCGATCGGGATCGGCAGCGACGACGCGAGCTCGCGATGCACCTGGGATTCCACCGTGCGCGCGCCGATCGCGCCCCATGCGACCAGATCGGCCAGGTAGCGAGGCGACAGCGGATCGAGGAATTCGGTCGCCGCGGGCATCTCCGCGCCGTTGATGTCGCACAGCAGCGCGCGGGCGGCATGCAGCCCGGCGTCGATCCGCTCGCTGCCGTCCAGCAGCGGATCGTTGACGAGCCCTTTCCAGCCGACCGTCGTGCGCGGCTTCTCGAAGTACACGCGCATCACGATTTCCAGCTCGTCCGCAAACCGCGCGCGTTGCAGCGCGAGCCGCGCCGCATAGTCGCGCGCGGCGGCCGGGTCGTGCACCGAGCACGGGCCGGCGATGACCACGAGACGGTCGTCCGCACCGTTCAGCACGTCGGTGATCGCGCGACGGGTCGTATGGACGGTGCGCGACGCGCGCAACGCCGGCTGCAGCGCGCCTGCCAGATCCGCGGGGGTCGGCAAGCGCAGCACGGCGTCACGGTCGGTCGTCCAGGCGTTTGCATGCATGGGGACTACCCTCCTGTCGATAATTCGGTGGATTTTTTACTACAACGCGACTTTATTGAATGGTTCTTTTGGCGCGCAACTAACATATTTATCAGTTTCCAATTCATAAGCTTATGAATGACGGAAATAAGCGGGTTATCGGCATGGGTCATGCCTGTTTTGGCAATGCGGGTCGGGTCGGACATTCGGTTTTGCATGGAAATAAGGGGCGCTTTGACGGAAGCGGAGAGCCGTATCACATGGCCTTCGGCGGCGGGCCGCTATCCGTTCTGATAGTGGTGTCCCGATAGGCTTTCGATTAATTTTCTGGTGCCTGACAGGCCAGTCAGGTTCGAATATATAAATCAACCAAGTTATTCCGGAGAGTCACCATGTCGAAGCGTCATTACGAAACGCCCATTCACGTCAAGTATCGCGATACGGATTCGATGGGGCATGTGAGCAGTCCCGTCTATTACGACTATCTGCAGCATTCGTACCTCTGCTACATGTTCGATCTCCTCGGCTTGCCGCGGAGCGAGAAGTTGCCGCACATCATGGTGAAGACGCAGTGCGAGTACCTGGCACCGGCGCAGTTCGGCGACAACCTGACGATCCGGTCGAGCATCGTGCGCTTCGGCAGCAAGAGCTTCGATCTCGAGCACCTGATGGAGCGCGACGACCAGACGATCGTCGCGCGCGGCATGTCGACGCACGTGATGTTCGATTACGCGAACAACACGACGCTGGCCGTGCCCGACGAGTTCAAGACGCGCGTGCTCGAATTCCAGGGTTCGCTGTGATGCGCGCGCGCCATGTCGGGAGCGACACGTGAGCTGCGCGGTGGCGCGCGCGGCGCCGGATCGGCGCGATCGTCGAGCGGCGCGACGATCGCGCGATCGTCATCGTCCGGCATGCCGCGCATGCATTGCTCGAACCGGCCGCGCTCGACCGGCACCGTGCGCTCGCAAGCCGCCATGAGGACGAACTGGAAGTGTTGCTGCAGCCGTGCGGTGGCGCGCACGACGGCGTGCGGCCGCTGCTCGGCCGGTTGCGGGACGCCGGCGTGACCGTCGCGCTCGACGCGGCGACGCTCGCGCACGATGCGTCGCTGCTCGAGTTCGCGAGCTGGATCACGCGGTGCGCGGCGCCCGGCGACACGGCGGAGCCGCGCGCCGACGCAGCCGTGCCGAGCGGCACGCTGTTCTGCGGCCTCGTCGTGCGCTGGCTCGATCTGCGCAACGGCGGGCGGCGGCCCGAGCACGACGGGACGCCCGAGCGTACGCCGCGGAGCATCGCGGCGGATGCGGCCGAGCACATCGCGACCGGCGATCCGGACGGGCAGGTGCTCGGCGCGCTGCTCGACGCCGACGGCGCGTCGACCGGCGCGGCGCTCGACACGCTGTCGGACGCGGTGCGCGCGCGGCAGATCTGCCTGGCGACGCGGGCCGGCTGGCCGCTCGCCCGGCGGCTATGAGCGCCGTCGTCGCGGCGGCCGACGTGCGCGCGCTGCCCGCGCGCGCCTTTCTGGTCGGCATGATGGGCGCGGGCAAATCGACGCTCGGCCGCGCGCTCGCCGCATCGCTCGGCTGGACGTTCGCCGACAGCGACGACGAGATCGAGCGGCGTACCGGCCGTTCGGTCGCCGTGCTGTTCGACATGGTCGGCGAAGGCGGCTTCCGGCTGCTCGAAACGCATATCGTCGACGAGCTGACGCAGCGCCCGAACGTCATCGTGGCGACCGGCGGGGGCGCGGTGCTGGATTCGCGCACCCGCGCGCGACTGAGCGAGCGCGGCTGCGTGATCTATCTGCATGCGCATCCGGACACGCTGTGGCGCCGTACGCGCGACGACGCGCGGCGGCCGCTGCTGCGGGTGGCCGAGCCGCGGCAAACGCTTGCTGCGCTGTACCGCATGCGCGACCCGCTGTATCGCGAATGCGCGCATGCGCTCGTCGATACGACCGCGCAGGGTGTCGCGCGTGCGACGGCCGAAGTGTTGACGGTGTTGCAGGCGCGGATGAGCGCACCGGGTTGAATGCGTGCATTCGTTTCAAGACCGTCGCCGGCCGAGGCAGCCGCGCCTTGACGACCGCTTCCCTGCCGTCGAATCGATGGAGCGTCGCATCGGAATGGTCTGGACGGTGACGTCAGGCACGTTTCTGAAACGGCGAGTTTTGATTCGTAATAGTGCCATTGTGATAAGAAAAGTTATCCGGATGGGTGCATCGATTTATCCAACTGCGTGTGCCGTGACGGACAAATCGGCTCGTCGAGCGGCGGGAAAGTCGGTTTCCCGGTGAGGTTGCGCCACGCTTCAAGCGCATCGACGCGCTTGCGCGCGACGTCGGGCGCCGCTTCGCGTCGCCTGCATCCGCATGTCGACCGGCCGCTCTGACCCGAGAAAACCCGCCCTCCGCGCATTTGTTCCCGCGACGCAAGACTGTTGCTCCACGGTGGGTGTTCGAAATCGCGATCGGCGCGCCTACAGTTCGCCCATCGGATTCATCGATCCGGTCGGCACTGAAGCCGAACACCATTCACCTGTCGAGGTATGTCATGAGCACATCCAAAGTCATCATCGTCACCGGCGCATCGCAAGGCATCGGCGCGGAAACGGTCAACGCGTTCCGCGCGCGCGGCCATCGCGTCGTCGCCACTTCCCGTTCGATCGGGCCGTCGAACGATCGCGATCGCGATCTCGTCACCGTCGCGGGCGACATCGGCGATCCGGCCGTCGCGCGCCGCGTGGTCGATGCCGCGATCGAACGCTTCGGCCGCGTCGACACGCTCGTCAACAACGCCGGCGTGTTCATCGCGAAGCCGTTCACGCAGTACACCGCGGACGACTACGCGCAGGTCACGAGCGTCAACCTGAACGGTTTCTTTTACGTTACGCAGCGCGCGATTGCCGCGATGCAGCAGCACGGCAGCGGGCACGTAGTCAGCATCACGACGAGCCTCGTCGATCACGCGAACAGCAACGTGCCGTCGGTGCTCGCGTCGTTGACGAAAGGCGGATTGAATGCGGCGACGAAATCGCTCGCGATCGAGTATGCGAAGGCCGGCATCCGTGTCAATGCCGTGTCGCCGGGCATCATCAAGTCGCCGATGCATGCACCCGAAACGCATGCGACGCTCGCGTCGCTGCATCCGGTCGGCCGCATGGGCGAGATGAGCGACATCGTCGACGCGATCCTGTATCTCGACTCGGCGCCGTTCGTCACCGGCGAGATCCTGCACGTCGACGGCGGCCAGAGCGCCGGGCACTGAGCATCGGCATCGAAAGAACGAGCCGGCGTGCCTATCGCGATGTGGCGGCTCGTTTGGTGCGCACACCGCGCGCCTGCCCGGCGGGCGCGCGCTCCAGATGCTCGACGAGAAAGTCGACGAACACGCGCACGCGCGACGACAGAAAACGCGCATGCGGATACAGCAGCATGAACGGCCGCGACCGGCCGCCAAGGCCGGGCAGCGCCTCCACGAGCGTACCGGCGCGCAGATCCTGTTCGACGATGAAGCGGTAGGTCTGGAACAGGCCCGCACCGCTGCGCGCGAGCGTCACGCCGGCGAGGACGTCGCCCGACGTACTGTAGTTGCCGGTCGTCGCGATATCGATCTCGTCCGATCCGTCGTCGAACAGCCAGGGAATCGGCCGCCCGCTGCTCGGCAGCTCGAACTGGATGCATTCGTGCGCATGCAGATCGTCGATGGCGGTCGGCGTGCCCGCGCGCTTCAGGTAGCCGGGCGTCGCGACGATCACGAGTTCGGCGTCCTCCAGCTTGCGCGCGACAAGGTTCGAATCGGCGGGCGCGCGGCCGCGGATCGCGAGATCGAAGCCCTCTTCGGCAAAGTCGATGTTGCGGTTGCTCAGGTGGGTTTCGACGCGTACGTCCGGATAGCGCTCGCGAAACGCGGGCAGCAGCGGCAGCACGCGATAGTGTCCGTACGGCGTCGGCATGCTGATCCGGAGCACGCCGGCGGGCGTTGCCTGCTGGCCGGTCGCTTCGCGTTCCGCGTCGACGAGCTGCGACAGCGCATCGCGGCATTGCTCGAAATAGCGCCGGCCGGAATCGGTCAGGCGGATCTGTCGTGTCGTGCGCACGAACAGCCGCACGCCGAGACGCTCCTCGAGCCGCGCCACCGACCGGCTGACCGCGGCCGGCGTGACGCTCGCCGCGGTTGCCGCCAGCGTGAAGCTGCCGAGTTCGGCGGCGAGACAGAACAGCTCGATGCTGCCCAGCAGCAAGTCGTCGAATTTGCGTTGCATGGTGCCGTTCCTGCCGTCTCCGGTGTGGGGCGCGCGATGAAGCAACGAGTGTGCATGAATATCGCGCGGGAAACCAGCGAGCACGCGTGGCGCGATTCGTTACATCGTGTCCCGAATCAATTGCGCCGCTGACATTTACCGGCTTCGGCCGCATGACTAGAGTGACTGACAGGCAACACCGATCGCCCGATCCATTTTCCCGCAAGGAGAACGACATGACCGTCGAACAGAAGCTGGCCGAACTCGGCCTTGCATTACCCGAACCGCCGAACCCGCTCGGCAGCTATACGGCTGTCAGCGAAGCCGGCAACCTGCTGTTCGTATCGGGACAACTGCCGCTCGTCGACGGCAGGATCGCCTATACCGGCCGCGTCGGCGAGCAGTTGAGCGTCGACGAAGGCCGCGACGCCGCGCGGCTTGCGGCGCTGAACGTGCTCGCGCAGATCCGCAGGCATCTGGGCGGGTTCGATCGCCTGCGCAAGATCGTGCGCGTCGAGGGGCATGTGAGCTCGGCCGACGGTTTTTACGGACAGCCGGCCGTGATCGACGGCGCGTCCGACCTGTTCGCCGCCGCGCTGGGCGGCAAGGCGGGACACGCGCGTTCGGCGTTCTCCCAGCGCCAGTTGCCGGCCGACGCGGCCGTCATCCTCGTCGTGATCGCCGAGATCGACCCGGCCTGACGTATCGGCTGCGCCGCGGGGCGGCCATCCACTCCGCGAGCGTTTCCGCCCACCCTGCCCGGCATTCGTTGCCTGCCCCCGTTACCTTGCATATCAGGGCTCGATCGGCCGAAAGCCTTGTCCGGCAAAGCCCGGCACGTTCCGGATACATTGAAATACAAAATATCGGATGCGATTTAATCGAATGCGCTTGACATGAGTGACTGCCTCAACGAAACTCCATCGCATGCGATCGAATCGCATCTGAGAAAAACCTGCCAACTGACGGAGCAAATGATGAGCAAGATCGAAAAAGTGCTGTACACGGGCAAGACGCATACGACTTCGGGCGGCCGCGACGGCTCGGCACGCAGTTCCGACGGCCGCCTCGACATCCAGTTGTCGTCGCCGGGCAGCGCCGGCACCGGCACCAACCCGGAACAATTGTTCGCGGCCGGCTGGTCGGCCTGCTTCATCGGTGCGATGCAGCTTGCGGCGCGCGCCGCGAAGGTGACGCTGCCGGCCGATCTCGCCGTCGACGCCGAAGTGGATCTCGGCACGGCCGGCAACGCGTACTTCCTGCAGGCCCGGCTGAACGTGAGCGTGCCGGGGCTCGATCGCGACGTCGCGCAGCGCATCGTCGATGCCGCGCACCAGACCTGCCCGTATTCGAAGGCGACGCGCGGCAACATCGACGTCGAAATCCGTATCGCGTGAACGCTGCATCGGGCGGCCGAGCGCCGCCCTGCCGAACTCCCGACTCTTTTCCTATCGAGGCAAATGATGAATACCCGATTGATCTCCGCCCTTCTCGTCGCCGTTTCGGCCGCTGTTGCCGCTCCGGTGTTTGCCAGTGAAAGCACCGTGACGCGTGCGCAAGTGCGTGCCGAACTCGTGCAGCTTCAAACGGCCGGTTATCCGCTGAATCGCGCCACCGACGCGACCTATCCGAGCGATCTGCAGGCCGCGCTGACGCAGATCCATGCGGCCGATGCCGTTGCGGCCAACGAGCAGGCATCCGGCTACGGCAGCAACGGCGAGGCCGTGACGCAATCGGGCCGCCTGCATGCCGTCAGCGTGGCCGAACGCTCGGTGTATTTCGGTCATTGAACGCCGTGCGCCGCTACGTGACCCCTGAATTCCTTTTATTCCTGTTCCGAGGTGAATGATGAAAACCCAACTGATTGCTGCCCTTCTCGTCGCCGTTTCGGCCGCCGTTGCCGCCCCGGCGTTTGCCGACGAAGCCGTCGTGTCCCGTGCGCAAGTGCGTGCCGAACTCGTGCAGCTCGAACAAGCCGGCTATCTGCCGGGCCGCGCGAACGATCCGCACTATCCGGACGACCTGCAGGCGGCACTGACACGCGTTCATGCGAACGATGCCGTGACGGCCGATGCATCGGCATCCGGTTACGGCCGCGAAGCCGTGGCCGCCACGCAGTCGGGCAGCCGGCCCGCGACGCGCATCGCCGAGCGCTCGATCTACTTCGGTCATTGAACGAAACCGCGAACGGCGCCGGTTGCCGGCGTGCGGTGCGCAACCGCTGAATTCCTTTTTTCTTGTCGAGGTGAATGATGAAAACCCAACTGATTGCCGCCCTCCTCGTTGCCGTGTCGGCCGCCGTCGTCGCGCCGGCGAATGCGAGCGAAAGTACCGTGACGCGTGCGCAGGTGCGTGCGGAACTGGCCGCGTTGCAGCAGGCCGGCTACCTGCCGAACCGCCCCAACGACCCGAACTACCCGGACAATCTCCAGGCGGCGCTGAGCCGGATTCGCGACAACGGCGTAGCCGCGGCCGATACGATGGCGTCCGGTTACGGCAATGACGCCGACGGCGTGACGCAGCCCGGCAGCCGCAGTGCGGTTCGCACGGCCGAGCGCTCGATCTATTTCGGTCATTGAGCATTGCACGACGGAATCGGCCGTCCACGTCCGTCACATAAAGCGCATGCGATGTAATCGTGTGCGTTTTTATATTTGGGGCGTCCGGATTTGCATCGACGTCTTCCGGATATGGATCACCGAGAACGAAGAAGGCCAGCGCACGCGAGTCAGGCCAATGACGCGATCCATGTCGTTGCGGGGCGACCTGCCCGGTCGATCCGGTCTATTCTGTGCGGCACGAAATCTTCAATCGAGGAGCAGCCGATGCCGGAAGCCACGACCGGAAACACGACGGGCGATGCACACCCGCTCGACCATGTCGTCTGGAATGCGCTCGCGGGCAAACAGAGCCGCTTTGCGCTCGGCAGCGACCGCGCGCTGCGGTTTCCGGCGGCCATGGCGCCGTTCGCCGCGATCGCCGACACGAGCCAGGCATCGTTCGATGCGTTGCGCGAACTGATCGCCGCGCACGGGCCGGCCGCGCTGGTCACGCCGGACGAGATCCCGCCGCCGGCGGGATTGCCGGTGATCCGGCGCGCGGCGTTGCTTCAAATGATCTGGCAAGGGACGCCCGATCCGGCGCATGCATCGGAGCATGTCACGCTCGCCGAAGCCGACGTGCCGGACATGCTCGCGCTGACCACGGCCGCGCAGCCCGGCCCGTTCGACCCGCGCACGATCGAGCTTGGCGACTATATCGGCGTACGCAGCGAAGGCCGGCTGGCGGCGATGGCCGGCGAGCGGATGCAGGTCGACGGGTATACCGAGATCAGCGCCGTCTGCGTGGATGCCGCGTTTCGGCGGCAAGGGCTTGCGGCGCGGCTGATCCGGTCGTTGATCGCGGCGATCGGTGCGCGCGCGGAAACACCGTTCCTGCACGTCCTCACGTCGAACCAGGTCGCGATCGAACGCTATCTCGCGCTTGGTTTTGTCGTCCGTCGCGAAATGAACCTGCTGGTGCTGGGCGACGAACACGCATGACGACGCGGCCGACGCGATACGCGCATCGGCCGCTTGTTGCCTGCGTGTTTAGTCTTCGGTCGACCGGATCAGGTTGCCGCGCAGCGTGACGATTGCCTTCTGCACCTTCGCGAATTCGTCCGGCCTCAACCCGGTGGCTTCGACCAGGTTCATGTCGAGCCCCTTCTCGCGCACGCGCCGGCCGCTCTTCGTCAGGCTGACGAGCACCTGGCGTTCGTCCGACGGATCGCGGTACCGCTCCAGGTAACCCATCGCCTCGAGCTTCTTCAGGATCGGCGTCAGCGTATTGGATTCGAGGAACAGCTTCTCGCCGAGCTGGCCGACCGTCTGGTTGTCCTGCTCCCACAGCGCAATGATCGTGATGTATTGCGTATAGGTGAGGCCGAGCTCTTCGAGGATCGGCTTGTACGCCTTGCCGAACGCGAGGTTCGCCGAGTAGATCGCAAAACACAGGAACTCGGACAGCTTCGGCGCGGCGGGCGATGGGGCTTCGGTCGGTTTCATGAACTTCCTCCGGCGACGCGGACGGTCGCAGATAGACACATTATATATCGTGTGCGATCTTATCGGAAGCATGATAAATCGGTGTCGATGAACCGACGGAATGATGCAACGCGGCCGGATCGCCGCCGTCAGTCCTGCCTGCGGCGCTTGCCGGATTGCAACCGGCTTTCCGACAGCAGCGAGCATTGCACCGGATGCGCGATTTCGGTCGCGAGCCCGCCCGCGGCAAACAGCAGGATCATCAGCCAGCGTTTCATGCGTCCTCCACGACCGACAGGCTCGCGCCGTTTGCGACGGTTGCGTCGAGCGCATACGGATCGACGCCGTCGAGGCAGCCGAGATTGACGCGCCAGCATGCGGGGTCCATGCGTGTCTGATGGAACGGATAGACGCCGCAGCGGCTGCAGAAATAGTGGCGGGCCGTGTGCGTGTTGAAGCGGTAGCACGTCAGTGCGCCCTCGCCTTCGACGATCTTCAGGTGGTCAGCGGGAAACATCGGGCTCATCAGCGCGCCGCGCCGGCGGCACAGGCTGCAGTTGCAGCGAACCGCCGGCTCGATAGCGGCTTTCACTTCGAATTTGACGGCCCCGCAATGGCAGGACCCTTTGAACCAGGTTGCAGACATGATGTGCTCTCGAAGAAGTCATGCCTGCTTTATAGCGGACGCCTGAACCTGCGTTGTATCGCACTGTATCCGCGGTCTGCGCAGATACAGAGCATTGCAAATCGATGGCAGCCGGAACACGTTCGGCGCGGCGCTCTGAAGCACGGATCGCCGGCACGTGTGCGCGGTTTGCCGGCCGAGCGCGATCAGTCCAGCGCGTGCTGCAAGCGTTCGATCGCGGCCCGCGTTTCACGCTCGAGCGTCGCGAACAGCTCGGCGGCCGGCAACGAGCGGACGAGCGTCGCCGCCTGCCCGGCCCACTGCGCGCCGTAGCCGAATTCTCCCTGCGCCTTCGCGGCCGCATGCAGCGCCTTGCCCGCGTCGTACGCGATCGGATACGCGGGCGTGGCCGGCGCGTGCGGGTCGTCGCCGAGCGCGGTCAGCCGGTTCGCGATGCCGCGCGCGATCCGGCCCGAGATCGCGGACGTCAACGTCGTGCGGCGCGCCGCGTCGCCGAGGATCGCGCGGCGATAACCGTCGTCGATCGACGTCTCCAGGCATGCGACGAACGCGGTGCCGAGCTGCGCGGCCTGCGCGCCGAGCGCCAGCGCGGCGGCGATGCCTTCGCCATCCATGATGCCGCCGGCAGCGATCACGGGCAGCGCGCATTCGCGCACGATCAGGCGCGTCAGCGCGAACGTGCCGAGGCGGTCGTCGTGGGCGGTCGAATCGAACACGCCGCGGTGCCCGCCGGCTTCGATGCCCTGCGCGACGATCGCGTCGATGCCGGCGGCGGCGATCTGCCGCGCTTCGTCGAGATTTGTCGCAGTTGCGAACAGCGTGATGCCCGAGCGCTTCAGCGCGGCGATCGCGTCCGCGGACGGCAGCCCGAAATGGAGGCTGACGACGGCCGGCTTTTCTTCGGCGAGCATCGCCTGCATCGCTTCGTCCGCGACGAAGCTCGTATAGATCTCCGACAGCGATGCGGGCGGCGTCGCACCGTATGCGCGAAACGCCGGCGCGAGCCAGTCGAGCCACGCACGTTCGACGGCTGCGTCGGCGCGGGCCGGACGATGGCAGAACACGTTGACGTTGAACGGCCGGTCGGTGAGCGCGCGCGTGTCGCGGATCATCTTGCGCGCGCCGTCGGCGTTCGTCGCGCCGACGCCGAGCGAGCCGAGCCCGCCCGCGTTCGACACGGCGGCAGCGAGCGCCGGCGTGCCGACGCCGGCCATCGGCGCCTGGATGATCGGTGTGCGAACGCCGAGCGCGCGCAACAGCGTCCGGTTATCGGTCGGGTGATTCATGTCGGTTACCTCCTGGTGGCGGTCGAATCGCGAACATGCCGCGTCGGCAGAGCACGATAACCCCGTGCATATGTTTCATGGGGCGGCGTTCGTGCCGGCGCCCGCGCAACGCGCCTCATGGTTTTCCCGGCCCGCCCGGTTGCACGGGAGCGAACCGGATCCGGTGCGCAACCGCGCGCCGCGCAGGCCGCACCGGCCTTCCCCCGCGAATGACGCCCGCCGCGCGTTCGTACCCTTTCTGAGCGGGAAAGGACGCTTGATACATCCGCAATTATCGCGTGCCGCCGATTCGCCCACCATGTGCCGGACGATCGGTGCAGCCCGCGCAGCCGGCCCTTTCATGGGCGTTGCGGTGCGTGCCGCCCTATCGTGCGGCCGGGCGCATCATGCCGGCCGCGAACGGCCGGGCCGTGCGCCACGGCATATCGACAATCAGGAGACACGATGAACAGCCAATCCCTCGATCTGGGCGGCAACGCGGGCGGCCCCGCGTCCGCATGGCCGCCGGCCGCATCCGCCGGCGTCGGCGCCGATGCGGCGGCCCTCCCCGCGCGCCGCGTCACGCTCGGCGATTTCATGGACGACCTGCCGGTCGGTGCATTGCACCGGTTCGTCGTGTGGGTGATCGGCATCGGGCTGTTCTTCGACATGTACGAGATCTTCCTCGTCAGCACGATCGGCTCCGCGTTGCAGAACGAATACGGGTTGAGCCGGCAGAGCACCGATTTCAAGCTGCTGCTGGCATCGGCGTTCATCGGGATGTTCGTCGGCGCGATGTGCCTCGGCAGCCTCGCCGACCGCATCGGCCGGCGCAAGGCGTTCCTGCTGACGCTCGTGTGGTACAGCGCGTTCTCGCTGGTCGGCGCGTTCTCGGTAAATGCCGACATGCTCGTCGCGTGCCGCTTCCTGACCGGCATCGGCGTCGGCGCGATCTATCCGGTCGCCGACAGCTTCCTGTCCGAAATCCTGCCGAAGGAAAAGCGCGGGCGGCTCGCCGCGTGGGCCTATACGACTTCCTATGTCGCGGTGCCGCTCGTCGGCTTCCTCGCGCTGTGGCTGAACCCGCTGCATGTGGCCGGCGTGGCCGGCTGGCGCATCATTCTCGCGATCGGCAGCCTCGGCGCCGTATACGTGCTGTTCGTCCAGCACCGCCTGCCGGAGAGCCCGCGCTGGCTGCTCGCGCAAGGCCGCACCGCCGACGCGCACGCGGCGCTGCGGCGCTTCGCGGAAGGCACCGGCGTGCGGGTGCCCGAGCACTTCGCGGAATCGGTCGAACCGCAACGGCCGCTCGGGCTCGGCGAGCGCATCGCGCTGCTGCGTCGCGAGCCCTACGGCGCGCGCTACCTGATGCTCGCGATCTTTCACCTGTTCCAGGGCTTCGGCTATTACGGCTTCGGCACGCTGGCCGGCACGGTCGTGAAGAGCCGCGGCTTCGACGTGACGGACAGCACGCTGTTCATCGCGCTGTCGTTCGTCGGCTATCCGATCGGCTCGCTGCTGTCGATCCCGCTGCTCAACTGGATCGAACGCCGCACGCTCGTGATCGCGTCGATCCTGTCGATCGCCGTATTCGGGCTGTGCTTCGCGTACTCGGGCAATACCGCGCTGATTGTCGGCTTCGGATTGCTGACGACCTGCGCGTCGAACGTGTTCAGCAACGCGTATCACGTGTACCAGGCCGAGATTTTCCCGGCGCGCGTGCGCTCGACGGCGATCGGCAGCACGTATTCGCTGTCGCGCATCGTCAGCGGCGGGCTGCCGTTCGTGCTGCTGCCGGTGCTCGGCAGCTACGGCGCGGGCGCGATGTTCGGCGTGATCTCGGTCGCGCTCGGCATCGTCGCCGTCACGCTGCGCGTGCTCGGGCCGCTGACCACGCGGCGCAGCCAGGACGAAATCAATCCGGTGTAATCCAGTGGTGCAATGCGGCGGCCGGCACGGGACGCACGCAGGCGTGCCCCGCGCGTCGCCGTTTCGGCGCAGTCAGCGTGCCGACATGAAATCGAACAGCTTCGCGATGTCGGTCGTCAGCACGGTGCCGGCCTTGACGCCGACCCACAGCGTGCGCGTCGCCCACGCGTCGTCGAGCTTCACGACCCCGAGCCGGGCGGCGCGCTCGCCGGTCACCGCATCGCGCGGCAGCACGCCGATGCCGAGCCCGGCCTCGATCATCCGGCTCACGCCGTCGAAATTCGATACCTGGATCCGCACTTTCAGCGAGCGCTCGGCCGCGAACGCGGCGTCGGTCATGCGCGCGAGCAGCGAACTGCCGTCGCTCAAGCCGACGTAATCCTCGTCGAGCGTATCCGCGAAGCGGATGCTGTCGCGTGCGGCGAAGCGATGCGCGCGCGGCACGAGCAGCACGAGCTCGTCGCGCCGGTACAGCCGCCGTTCGATGCCCGGTGCCGGCACGTTGTCGGCGAACACGCCGAGATCGGCCTTGCCGGACCCGAGCGCATCGACGATCTCGTGGCTCAGCCGCTCCTCGAGGCTTACCTTGATGCCCGGGTTGTCGGTGAGGAACACGGCGAGATCGGCGGGCAGGAACTGGACGATCGCGGACGTATTGGTCCACACGTGGATATGGCCGCGCACGCCGGCGACGTAGTCGCTCATCTCGTGCGCCATCCGGTTGACCTGCTCGATCACCTTCGCCGCATGGTCGAGCAGCGCGCGGCCCGCGGGTGTCAGTTCGACGCCGCGCGCATGCCGGACGAACAGTGCGCTGCCGGTCACGCTTTCGAGTTCGGCGATGCGCTTGCTGACCGCGGACAGCGTGAGCTGGCCGTGTTCGGCCGCCTTCGTCAGGCTGCCGTGTTCGGCGACAAGCGCGAACACGCGCAGCGACTGCAGATCGAAATGAAGCGGGTTCACCATGTCGTGGATCCTGGGAAGGCCGTACGGCGCGCGCCATCGTCGCGGCGGCCTGACGCCGATCATACGCCCGGCCGTGCGCGCGATATCGCGCGACTAGCGCGGCGCGATCGCCTGCAACGCGGCGAGCATCGCACCGTCCGGCTTCGCGAGATCGTCGAGCACCGCGAAGTGCTGCATGCCGGGCAGCCAGGTGCGCGCGATCCGTTCGCCGGCCGCTTCGCACGCCGATGCGTATTCATGTGCTTGCCGGATGAGTTCGGGCAGTTCGGCGTCGCCGACCGCGACGACCGTCGGCGCGCCGGGCCCGATGTGACGTAGCGGGCTGTACGCTTCGACCTCCTGCGCGGTGAGCTGCAGCTTGTCGTTCAGGCAGCACAGCGAAATCGGTTCGAGATCGACGAGCGGGCTGATCGCGAGCGCTGAAACGACGGCCGGATGCGCGCGATGCACGGCAGTCAGGTGGCCGCCCGCCG
The DNA here is from genome assembly GCF_049805555.1 of Burkholderia sp. DN3021. Classification (NCBI taxonomy): domain Bacteria; kingdom Pseudomonadati; phylum Pseudomonadota; class Betaproteobacteria; order Burkholderiales; family Burkholderiaceae; genus Burkholderia; species Burkholderia sp. DN3021. The sequence continues at coordinate 17,223 of NZ_JBNCAB010000072.1, forward strand.
AATGGCCGCTCAGGTGGATCGGCCGGTTCGCGGTGCCGAGGCCGTCGGGGTCGGTGACGAGGAAATCGAGCAGCGCGCCGATCTCGCCGACGATGTCGGTCATCGTCGCGACCGGCGCAAGTGTGTATTCGGCAAGCACGACGTCGAAGCCGCGCGCGAGCGGCCCGCTCGCCGCGTACGCGAAATCCTCTTTCGTGCAGTGTTGCCAGTAGCCGCCATGAATGAACACGAACAGCGGCGCGTCGGGCAACCCGCACGGCAGCCAGTCGAAGCGCTGCGCCGGTTGCGCGCCGTAACGCAGGTCGCGGCGGCCGGGTGTCGCGTCGTACAGCGCCGCGCTACGCGCCTGGCACGACGCGAGCAATGCCGGGAAATCGGGAACAGCCTTCGTGTTCAGGTAGGCGGCGTCGAGCGCCGCGCGGTCCATGCCGCGATAGAGGATCGTCATTCGGGGAGTATCCGGGGCGGGTTGGGAGGTGCGGGGCAGGTTCGTCATGCCCGCTGCGAAGGCGTCGGCCGAACCGACGCGTTCGCACCATTATCCGCAGCGCGGCCGGGCCCGGCTATCCGGATTCGGCGGGTGCGGCGCGGGCCTGTCCGCTTTCGGCGAAAGACTGCGACGCCGTGCGCACATCGTGCCGGTGCCCGCGCGACCGGACGGATCGAGCCGATCGATACGCCGAAGCGGCGCCACCGGTCAGATCAACTCGGAGATCTCGATCAGGTTCAGGTCGGGGTCGCGCACGTAGACCGAACGGATCTTCTGCGTCGCGCCCGTGCGTTCGACGGGCCCTTCGACGATCGGCCATTCGACGCGCTTCAGGTGCGCGATCACGTCGTCGAGCGGCACCGACGCGATGAAGCACAGGTCGAGCGCGCCGGGCACCGGCACATGCGCTTTCGGTTCGAACTCCGCGCCGCGCACGTGCAGGTTGATCTTCTGGTTGCCGAAGCGGAACGCAAGCCGGCCGGCGCCGAAGGTTTCGAGCTGCATCTGCAGCACCTCGGTGTAGAAATGCTTCGTCCGGTCGGGATCGACGCAGGTCAGCACGAGATGGTCCAGGTGATCGATCAGCGCCATGGGAATCGCTCCTGTGTTCCTGTTCATGAGAATGCGCGCTGCGCAGGCATGTCGCCGGCGTCGGCGCGCGGTGGCGGATGAAGATCCGAGCGGCGCCCGGCCTTCAGGATCTGGCTCGGCACGTCATGCCCGATCAACGCGGGCAGCCGTGCCGACGCGGCCAGCACGCACGCGAGGTCGATGCCCGTATCGTAGCCGTCCAGTTCGAGCATGTGCACGAGTTCCTCGGTGCACGCGTTGCCGGTCGCGCCCGGCGCATACGGGCAGCCGCCGAGCCCGCCGAGCGACGCGTCGAAGCGGTCGATGCCCGCGTCGAGCGCCGCGAGCGTATTCGCGAGCGCCATCCCGCGCGTGTTGTGAAAATGCAGCGTGAGCTGCAGCGCGCCGAAGCGCTCGCGGGCGCGCCCGGACAGATCGCGCACCTGCGACGGAAACGCCATGCCCGTCGTGTCGCACAGCGTGAAGCCGTGCACGCCGAGATCCGCGAAGCGCTGCATCCACGCGAGCACGGCTTCGGCCGGCACGTCGCCTTCCATCGGGCAGCCCATCGCGGTCGACAGCGACACGTTGATCGCGACACCCGAGCCGCGCACCGCGTCGATCACGTCGCGCAGCTGCGCGAACGACTGCTCGCGCGTCATCCGCAGGTTCGCGCGGTTGTGGCTCTCGCTCATCGACATCACGAGGTTCACTTCGTCGACGCCGCACGACAGCGCGCGCTCGGCGCCGCGCACGTTCGGCACGAGCACCGTATAGACGACGCCCGGCGCGCGCGCGATGCCGTGCATCACGGCTTCCGCGTCGCGCAATGCGGGGATCGCCTTCGGCGACGTGAACGACGTGACTTCGATCTTCGCGTAGCCGCATGCGCTCAATGCATCGACGAGCGCGATCTTGTCGTCGGTATCGACGAACGCCGCTTCGTTCTGGAAACCGTCGCGCGTCGCGACTTCGTGGATGTAGAGCCGTTTGTGTCGAGTGCTCATGATGTCGCCTCTCGTCTCCTGTTGCCGGTTCAGATCACGCCGCGCGTGCGCCAGTCGCCGCGCGTCGCGGCATCGATGCCGATCGATTCGAGTACCGCATCGGTATCCGCGCCGAGCGCGGGCGCCGCGCGTTCGATACGCCCGGGCGTCGCGCCGAGTTTCGGCACGATGCCCGGCACCTGCACGGGCGTGCCGTCGGGCAGCGCGGCGTCGACGATCATGTCGCGCGCGCGGTAATGCGGATCGGCCGCGATGTCGGCCACGTCGTAGATGCGCCCGGACGGGATGCGTGCTTCGTTCAGCGCGGCCAGCACGTCGTCGAGATCGTGGCGCGCGCTCCACGCGCCGATCGCCGCGTCGATGCGCTCGACCTGCGCGACGCGGCCGTCGTTGTGCGCGAGCGCGGGATCGTTGCCGAGATCGGGTCGCCCGATCAGCTCCATCAGGCGCCGGAAGATGCTGTCGCCGTTGCCGGCGATCAGCGCGTACCTGCCGTCGCGGCAGCGGTACGCGTTGGTCGGCGCGATGCCGGGCAGGCTGCTGCCGGCCGCCTCGCGCACCGCGCCGAACGCCGAGTATTCGGGCAGCAGGCTTTCCATCATGTTGAACACCGATTCGTACAGCGCGACGTCGACGACCTGCCCGTTGCCGCCCTGCTGCTCGCGATGCCGCAGCGCGAGCAGCACGCCGATCACGCCATGCAATGCCGACAGCGAATCGCCGAGCGAGATGCCGACGCGCACCGGCGTGCGGCCGGGCTCGCCGGTCAGGTGCCGCAAGCCGCCCATCGCTTCGGCGATCACGCCGAAGCCGGGGCGGTCGCGGTACGGGCCCGTTTGCCCGAAGCCCGACACGCGCAGCATCACGAGCCCCGGATTGATCGCGGACAGCGCGTCCCAGCCGAGCCCCCAGCCTTCGAGCGTGCCGGGCCGGAAGTTCTCGATCAGCACGTCGGTCCCGGCGACGAGCCGGCGCACGACGTCCTGCCCTTCGGGCGTGCGCAGGTCGAGCGTGAGCGAGGTCTTGTTGCGCGACTGTGCGGCCCACCAGACCGATGTGCCGTCGTGCAGCAGCCGCCATTTGCGCAGCGGGTCGCCGACGCCGGGCGGCTCGATCTTGATCACGTCCGCGCCGAATTCGGCGATCATCCGGCCCGCGAACGGCCCGGCGATCAGTTGGCCGAGTTCCAGCACGCGGATGCCGTCCAGGGGGCGCGTCATGGCTGTCTCCGATGAAATCGTGTTGTCGATGACGGCGATCATGACGGCGTTCGCGCACCGCGAAAATCGATCGATGCTCAACCAGCCTTTCCGAAACGGAAAGGCGCGCGTCGGTGCGATCGCTGCATTCGCTCCCGCACGGCGTGCGCCAGCCTTTCCATCCGGGAAAGCACGCTCGTGCAACGGTCAAGCGGCGCCGTGCGCGCCGCCGGCAGAATCGATCCCGTTCCGCGCCCGCCGGGCGCCTGTCACTGCCAGCGAGACCCGCCATGTTTTCCGTTTCCTCACCCGCGAAGATCGTGTTTCTCGACCGCGCGACGCTGTCGCCGCAAACCGTGCTGAAGCCGTTCCCGTTTTCGCACGAATTGCATGCGTTCGAACGGACGAGCGCGCACGAAGTCGCGCCGCGCATTGCCGACGCCGATATCGTCGTGACCAACAAGGTGCGGCTCGACGCGGCGACACTCGCCGGTGCGCGGCGCGTGCGAATGATCGCGATCGCCGCAACCGGTACCGACATCGTCGATCTCGGCGCGTGCGCGGCACGCGGGATCGTCGTGAGCAACATACGCGGGTATGCGGTCCGCACGGTGCCCGAGCATACGTTCGCGCTGATCTTCGCGCTGCGCCGCAGTCTCGTGGCTTACCGCGACGCGGTGCGCGCGGGACGCTGGCTCGACAGCGGGCAGTTCTGCTTCTTCGATCATCCGATCCGCGACCTGGCCGGCTCGACGCTTGGGATCGTCGGCGACGGCGTGCTCGGGCGCGCGGTGGCCGGCATCGCGCGTGCGCTCGACATGCGCGTGCTGTTCGCGGCGCACGGCGATGCCGCCGGCGACGGCTACGCGCCGCTCGACACGCTGCTGCGCGACAGCGACGTGATCACGCTGCACTGCCCGCTCACGCCCGCGACGCGGCACCTGATCGATGCCGCCGCATTCGCGCGGATGACACGCCGGCCGCTGCTGATCAATACCGCACGCGGCGGGCTCGTGGACGAAAGCGCGCTCGTCGACGCATTGCAGTCGGGGCAGATCGCGGGCGCCGGGTTCGATGTGGTCACGCAGGAACCGCTGCCGGCCGCGCATCCGTTCCACGCGATCCTGTCGCATCCGGCATTCATCCTGACGCCGCACGTCGCATGGGCGAGCGACGAGGCGATGCAGGCGCTCGCCGATCAGCTCGTCGACAACGTCGCCGCGTTTGCGGGCGGTGAGCCGCGGCATGTCGTGCGACTCGTGTGATGCTTGCCGGTGCGGGCGATCGTTGCAACCGCGCAAACAGAACGGCCCCGCTCGATTGCTCGAAGCGGGGCCGACTGAATCCGGGGGCGGCTTACGCCAGCGACTCGGCACGTGACGGGTTCGTGCATCCGCCCTGTCCTGCGGCCGGTTTCTGAACGCCTGATGGGCACTACTTCAAGGAATTCGAACCGCCGACGCGGTAGGGCCAGTCTGAAACCGAACGGGACGAATCATGAAAAACGTCCGTTTCGGCTGCAGCGCACCGCTCGGCGCGCCGAGCCCGCCGCTAATTTCAGTAGGCGGACATCTCGACGCAAGGATCGACCTTGGACGGCGAGCAGATGACCGAATACTTGGCGCTCTCGCGCATCAGCGCTTCGCCTTCGTGCAGCGCGATCTTGATCTCGGGGTGACGCTCGTACGCGAGGAATGCCGAGCACACGACCGCGGACATCACGACGAGGGAAAACACAAACTTTTCAAGGGTTTGGAAACGTTCTGGCATGGTTCGACCTTTCTCTCAGCCAGCGATTATACCCCGAGATAAGGGTTTTCCCTATATCGCCGGACGCATGCCGTGGGATCGCCGTGATCACCCCCTTTTTCGTCGTCGTTTCGCCCGCCAGTTCGCGCCCGGGCACCGCGCGGGACGCGCGAGCGTCGCAGCGTCGCTCAAGCGCGATCGCGGGAATCGGCCGCTTCGACGGGCCTGACGGAGGACGGGCGCATGCCGATGCGGGCGGCGTCGAGGCCTATCCGGTTGTGCAACGTGCTGCGCTCGAATCGCTTGAACGACTCGGCAATGTGCGTGCGCAACAGCTCGACATCCCACGGTTTGATCAGGAGCTTCTGGACCGACCCGTCGCCGGGCGCGGCGGCGATCGACTGCCCTTCGCCATAGCCGGACAGCAGGATGCGCACGATGTCCGGATAGAGTGCCTTGACGCGCTGCAACAGGTCGATCCCGGACAGGCTCGGCATGCGGAAGTCCGACACGATCACGCCGACGCGATGTTGCGCGAGCAGGTCGAGCGCGTCGGCGGGATCGGTCGTGCCGAGAACCTCGTAGCCGTCGCGGCCCAGCGCCTGCCTGAGCGTCTGCAGGACGGCCGGGTCGTGGTCGACCAGCAGCAGCGTCCGGTGCAGCAGCTCGCGCTGCCGGCAATGCTCGGGAAGCTCCGAGCCGGCGGAGAGCATGTCGGCGATTTCCGTCCCGGTGACCGGATGGCTGAAGTAATAGCCCTGCATCGCATGGCAACGGTGCCGGTTCAGGAACGAAAGCTGCGCTTCCGTCTCCACGCCCTCGGCCACCGTCTCCATGTGCAGCGACTCCGCCATCGCGATGATCGAGCGCGTCAGCGACGCGCCTTCCGCGCTCGTGGTGACGTCGCTGAGGAACGACTTGTCGATCTTGACGACATCGATGGGCAGGTCCTTCAGGTACGACAGGCTGGAATAGCCGGTGCCGAAGTCGTCCAGCGACAGCACGACGCCGAGCGCCTTCAGTTCGCGCAGCGTGTGCGCGATCGCGTTGCGGTCCTGCATCAGCACGCTTTCGGTCAACTCGAGTTCGAGCCAGGCCGGCTCCAGGCCGGTATCCCGCAGCGTCCTGTGCACCACGTCGGCCATGTTCTGCTGCCGGAACTGGCGTGCCGACAGGTTGACGGCGATCCGTAGCGGCGCATGCCCGTCGTGACGCCACGCGACGGCCTGCGCGCAGGCCGTGCGCAGCACCCATTCGCCGATCGGCAGAATCAGCCCGGTTTCCTCGGCGATCGGGATGAAGCGGTCGGGCGGAATCACGCCGATGCCGGGGCGGCGCCAGCGAATCAGCGCCTCGACGCCGCTGATCCGGCCGGTTTTGAGATCGACCTTCGGCTGGTAGTACAGCTCCAGTTCGCCGTTCGCGACGGCCTCGTGCAGCGCGTTTTCGAGTTCGGCCTGTTCTTCCACGCGGGCGCCCAGCTCGCGCGTGTAGAAGCTGTAGCCGTTTCGACCGCGTTCCTTCGCGCAATACAGCGCGGCGTCGGCCGTCTTCAGCAGCGTCTCCGCGTCGGCGCCGTCGGTCGGACAAACGCTGACGCCGATGCTCGTCGTCACGTGCAGGTCGTGTCCGTCGAGCATGAACGGCGCGCCGAAGGTGCTCAGGACCTTGCGGGCGACCGCGTCCGCATCCGCCGCGGTCGACAGGTTGACCAGCATCACGACGAACTCGTCGCCGCCGAGCCGCGCGACCGTGTCGCCGTCGCGCACGGCAGCCTTGAGCCGGGCCGAGACGGCCCGCAGCAGGCCGTCGCCGACCGAATGGCCGAAGGTGTCGTTGACGTGCTTGAAGCGGTCCAGGTCGAGCACCATCACCGCGATCAGGTGTCCCGTGCGCCGCGCGTGCGACATCGCCTGCTCCATGCGGTCGCTCAGCAGGTTGCGATTGGGCAGGCCGGTCAGCGCATCGTGGTTGGCGAGGTATTCGATGCGCCCCTGCTGCATCTTGCGCTCGGTGATGTCCTGCACGATGCCGCGCAGGATGATCGAGTGGTTCAGGTCGCGCCCCGCCTCCGCGTGGTGCAGCACGTGGCGCTCGGTGCCGTCCGGGTGAAGCAGCCGATGCTCGAGCGAGAACGGGGCGCCCTCGGTGCGCAGGCTCGTGAACGACTGGATCAAAAGCGGCTGCTCGTCGACCGGCACGGCTTGCAGCAGCCGATCGAAGGTCGGCGGCGTGCACTCGGGGTCGAGCCCGAGGATCCGGAACAGCTCCGGCGACCAGTTGCCGTCGGTCCGGCCGGCCTGATACTCCCAGTTGCCCAGATGCGCGAGCGCCTGCGCATGCGTCAGGCTGATCTCGGCGGTCGCGAGCTTTTCGAGCGTCGCGGCCGCGCGCAGCAGGTAGCGGAGCCGGTAGCCGAGCAGCTTCCAGCGCATCGGCTTGGAGACGAAATCGGTCGCGCCGGCGTCGAAGGCACTGGCGATCGACGCGTCGTCGTCGTTGCCCGTGAGCATGACGATCGGCACACGGCGACCTTCCGGCAGCGCGCGCAGCCGGCGGCAGCAGGCGAAGCCGTCGCCGCCGGGCATCTCGACGTCGAGCAGCACCACGGCGGGACGATGACGCAGGAACGCGTCGATGCCCTCCTGCGGCCCGGTCGCTTCCTCGACGCGAAAACCCTCCGGCTCGAGGGTTTCCACGACCAGCAGGCGCGTCATCGCATCGTCGTCGACGATCAGAATCACCGGTGCATCGACATTTTCCTCGGTCACGACCGTTCTCCTGTTTTCGACCCGCCGCGATCGCCACCGCGATCGTCCGGCAGGCCGCTCAATCCTCCACCATGCGTTCCGCTGTCAACGCGGCCTGCGCGTGCCCGAATTCGGCGTCCGTGCCGGCGACGAGGTCGGCTGCCGCGGCGACGTCGGCAGCGCGCGCCCGTTGCTCGATCTCCTTGCAGCGGGCCGACAGCACGTGCGCGCCGACGTTCGCACTGCTCGACTTCAGCGTATGGGCGGCCAGCCTCAGCGCATCGGCATCGCCCGCTTCGACGGCCGCGTGCATGTCGCGGATCAGCCGCGGCGCATCCAGCGTGAACTGATCGATGATGCGGGTCAGGATATCGGGGCGGCCCGGCCGCTGGAGCGCGCGCAATGTGTCGAGCGCCTTGCGGTCGATCACGTTCGCGTCGCCGCCCGGATCGGCGGTGGTCGCCCCGCCGGCTTCGGTGCCCGCTTCGATGCCGGCTTGGGTTCCCGCGTCGCCGCTCGCGACGGCCGGCCCGGACGCCGCGCCGCGGGTATGGCGCGCGAGCATCTGCAGCAGCGCATCGCGACGGAACGGTTTTCCCAGGTAGTCGTCCATGCCGGCGGCCAGGCAGCGCTCCCGGTCACCGCTGAGCGCGTTGGCCGTCAACGCGATGACCGGCAGACGCGGCGCGCCGGCTGCCGCTTCGTGCCGACGCAGCAGCCGCGTCGCCTCGAAGCCGTCCAGCAGCGGCATCTGGCAATCCATCAGGACCACGTCGAACGCTTCGTCCGCCAGCATCTTCAGCGCCTGCCGGCCGTCTTCGGCCACGGCCACCCGATAGCCGGTGTCCTCCAGCATCGCCAGCGCGATCTGCTGATTGACCACGTTGTCCTCGACCAGCAGCACGCGCGCCGATCCGGCGTCGGGCGGCAGCGCCGCGTCCGCCCCGGCTTCGTCGGACACCGGCGCGGCCGAAGGCAGCGGCGGCGGCCTCATATGCATCGCCGATGCGATGGCCGTATAAAGCTCCGCGCCATGGAGCGGCTTCGTCAGCCGGGCGTCGATGTCGAGTTCGCGCGCGACCTGGATGCTGTCCATCATCTCGAACGCGGTCAGCGTGACGATCCTGAGCGCACGCAGCGACGGGTCGTAGCGGATGTGCTGCACGAGCGAGATACCGTCCATGCCCGGCATCCGTACGTCGACGATGGCCAGATCGAACGGCGTCCCGTCGGCGACGGCCGCCCGCAACTGCGACAGCGCATCGTCGCCGCCGATGGCCGTCGCGACGCACAGCTGCCATTCGATCGCATGTTCGACGAGCACGCTGCGATCGGTCTCGCTGTCGTCCACGATCAGCACCTTCAATCCCGCGAGCGACGACCTTGCGCCCGCCGCGACGTCGACCGCGCCGGACGCCGGCTCGAGCCGCGCGGTCACGGTGAACACCGAGCCCTTGCCGGGCGTCGATTCGAGCGTGAGCTCGCCGCCCATCATCTCGGCCAGCTGGCGGGAAATCACGAGCCCCAGCCCGGTTCCGCCGTATTTGCGCGCGGTCGAGCTGTCGGCCTGCTGGAACGGCCGGAACAACTGCGCGGCCATGTCCGGCGCGATGCCGATGCCGCTGTCGGCGACCGCGAACACGACGCGGCCGTCGTCCGTATACGACACGGCCAGCTCGACCTGCCCGCGCTCGGTGAACTTGATTGCATTGCCGATCAGGTTCGTCAGGATCTGGCGCAGCCGGACCGGGTCGCCGCGCATCCATTGCGGCACGGTATCCGCCTTGCGGAATGCCAGCGCAAGCTCCTTGCGCTGCGCATTGGGTTCCAGCAGCGCGACGACATCGTCGAGCAATTGGTGCAGGTTGAAATCGATGTGCTCCAGCGTCAGCTTGCCGGCCTCGATCTTCGAAAAATCGAGTATGTCGTCGATGATGATGAGCAGCGTCTGACCGGATCGATACACGGTGTCGACGAACTTGCGCTGCTTCGACGTCAGGCGCGTGCGTTGCAGCAGCTCGGTCATGCCGAGCACGCCGTTCATCGGCGTGCGGATCTCGTGACTCATTCTCGCGAGAAATTCCGATTTCGCCGAATTCGCGGTTTCGGCCGCGGCGATTGCCGCCTGCAGGTCGATGTCGCGACGTTCGATTTCGTCGAGCATCGTGTTGAAGCCGGCGATCAGGGTCGCGACTTCGTCGCGGCCCTTGTGGGACATGCGCAGGGACAGGTCGCTGCCGCTGCGGATGCGGGCCATGGTGCGCGTCAGATTCCCCAGCGGGCGGGAGATCGACGTGCCGAGGCGATGACTGATCACGAGGCTGCCGATCGCGAGCAAATACGACACGGCGACGATCATCGCGATGGCGCTCGTCACCGCGCGATTGACCTGCGACACGATGCTGCGCTGCTGCAGATCGACGCGCACGGCCTCCTGCTCCGTGTAGGCCGCGAGGCGATTCGCGGTCGTCTCCACGTCCGCGATGATGCGCTGCATGCTCGCGTCGTTGGACAACATGTTCGACCGCACCGCGACGATGCGGCGTGCGGATCCGGCCAGTTCCGCGGCCAGCGGAACCACATCCTGCGCGCGGCTCGACTCGCGCTGCCCGCTCGCGACGAGTGCATCGCGCAGCGCGCTCGCGGCGGCGGCGAGCTTGCCGATATTCTCCCGTGCGTCGGCGTCGACACGCTGGAGATGTTCCGTGCTTTTGCTTTGCGCGACCATGCGAAGGTCGGCCGCCAGTTCCTTGATGCCGCCGTTGACGACGGTCGACAGGTACCTGATCCGGGCCGCCTGCCGCTGGAGCGCGATCGTTTCGTCGAGGCGCTGTCGCGCCTTGACGATCCGCAGCGCGAACGGGTCGGCGATTTCCGCCAGCTTCGTGTCCAGCGCATCGAGGGACTGCAGGACCTTGTCCGCCCTGGCGCGATAGCGTGTCGCGACGGACGGCTCCACGAACATCCTGCCGCGCAGCGCGACAAGGCTGTCGTTGCCGTCGAGGATGTCGGCCGCCGCGCGCCCGAGCGCATTCGCGACGTCCTGCGTCGTGGCGGCCTCGAGGCTCGGCGCTGCGATCGCCAGCGCATTGCGCGCACCGCCGATGGCCGCCTGCATGCGATCCCGCAGCGGAGCGAGCCGGTACCGGCTCGGCGCGGCGTCGACATGATCGGCAACGCTGACGATGTCCTTGACGTTCATGCGAACCTGGCCGAGCGCATGAATCGTCCGGTTGTACGCGGTGTTGGCCGCCAGCGCGTCGCTCACCGCCGCGCTGGCCTGGCTGTCCAGCCGTTCGGTTTCGGCGCGGATCGTGCCCATAAATGCGTCGCCCCGTGCCTGGATGCGCTCGACCAGACGGGTTTCGGCGCCCAGCCGTGCCTCGTCCCGCAGACGCTGGCCGACGCCTTCGCTCATCGACCGCAGCATCGTGCGCAGGTCGGTGGACGGCGCGTCGACGCCGTGCCCGTCGATCGCGCGCACGGCGGCCATGAGGGCGGCAGTCCGCTGCAATTGCGTTTCGATCTCCGCCGCGGCCTGCTCCTGCTCGGACGCGTCCTGCGCCTGCTCGAGCCGGCCGAAATCCACCGCGAGCTCCGCGTACGCGCGCTGGAGTTCGTTGCTGCGCACCTGCAGCGGCAACGATTCGGTCGTCAGCGTGCGCACGCCGGACGCAATGCCGTGCACCGCGATCAGGCTGGTCGCGGAAATCGCCAGCGCACCCAGCAGCATCAGGCTGGTGCCGGTGACAAGCTTGGCCTTGATGTCCATGCAGCCTCCGGGATCGGGACGGCCCGCGCGCGGCCATCCGGCTGGTTATCTGGCCGGCGCGTCCACGGGCGCGATGCGGCCGTGCGCGATTTCCGAGAGGAACACCGCATTCAGCGCCTGGTGATTGTCCGCGCCCAGATCGGCGACCAGACCGCCCAGGTCGAGATGCCGGATCGATTCGAGCGCCTGCTTCAGCGCCGCCCGGGTCGGCGACGGGCCGGCGCGTTCGAGGCCGATCAGCATGATCTTCGCGTCGATGCAGCCCTCGATGTGCACCACGCCCGCGTGTTCTCCCGGAAAGCGCTGCTCGATCAGCCGTACGCAGTCGCGGATCACGTCCCGGTCGTTCTGCGGAAGCGGCACGACCTGCGAGATCAGCGTGCCGTCCCCTTCGTCGCCGACCAGGCGCAGCAGGTCGTCGGTGCCGACGAACGATACCGATGCGAGCCGGGCCTTCAGGCCTTCGCGACGTGCCGCGCGGATGAACGCGGCAATCGGCGTATAGGGGCCGGCCATGACGACGACGTCCGGCTGGCCGTCCAGCAGCGACGCGAGGCCCGTGTCGACCGCGGTGGTCCCGCGACGGAACGTGCCGGTCGCGACGACGTCCAGGCCATGGCGCTGCAGCGCCAGCCGCGTGCCCGCCAGCACCGCGAGCCCGAAGCCGTCGTCCTGATAGAACACCGCGAACCGTTTCGCGCCGTCGTGCGCGATGAAATGGTCGACCAGCGCGCGGGTCTCGTCTTCATAGCTGGCGCGGATGTTGAAGACCTCCGGCACGACCGGCTTGCGCAGCGCCATCGCGCCGGTGAACGGGCCGACGAGCGGAATGCCGGCCTCCCGGATGATCGGCAGCACCGCGGTGGTCGTCGGCGTGCCGACATAGCCGAACAGCGCGAACACATTGCCCCGTTCGATCATCTCCAGCGTGCTGTCGACGGTCCTGTCGGGCTCGTAGCGATCGTCGCCGACCACGAGGTCGATCTTCCTGCCATGCACGCCGCCGCGCGCGTTCACGTCGTCGAACACGGCTTGCGCGCCCGCCAGCAGCCCGCGCCCGAGGCCTGCCGAATTGCCCGATTGCGCGTTGACCATCCCAAGGCGGATCGCGCCGTCAGTCAGGCCGGGCTCTGCCGCGAGGCAGGCGCCGGGGCCGGTCATCGCGGCAACGCAGGCCATCAGCGTCACTGTCCGGCGCAACGCCGCGCTTCGAACGATCGGCGCGAACGGCAGGCGGTCGGCACGGGCAAGCGCGCGCAATACATGCGGAAACCGGGTACCCGAACACATTCGTGCGACACACACGCTATTGCCCATGCTGGGTTCCCCTTCCGCACCCGGTTTCTTGATATCTGGTCATGCCCGCCGCATGCCGGATTACCGGTGCGGCACGATGCGATTAGTCATATATATAGGTTGCATCAAATGCGACTGCAAGCCGGAGGCGATTAAACGCGGATTATTGACGGCATTGCACTTCCCGCACGGGAACGTCACCGCGCGAAGGATGCATTTTGTTTTGCTTTCAGAATTTCGATTCGATTTTTAATTCGCTATTCTTTTTCTTAAATTCGCTCATTCGAATCGCGATGAATGCGCGCCGTGGCGGCGCGATCCGGTCCCGATTCGAAAACGGAACCGGCCCCCGACCTGCAACGCGTCGGGAAGCTCGCCAGCACGGCGCGAATGTCCCGATCGTCGGATGGTCAAACCGGAGTCCGCGGCGACGTCACTTCGGCGCCGACGCGCCGCTGGCCGCGTCGCCATGCCACGCCTTGCCGATCTGGTCGATCAGCGATTTCGCGGTGCCGGTCGCGAGCGCCGCGTCGACGCCCGAGGTCTGCCACGAGCCGTCGGCGGCCTTCACGAAGGTCAGGTTCGCGCGCGACGGCGAGTAATCGGCATTGCGCCACGTGACGACGACGTCGCACGAGTACGTGCGATCGCCGAGCTTCTTGCAGTCGCCGTCCGGCTTCGCCGACACGACATCGGCCGACACCGGCAGCGGCTGGCCGAACAGCGCGTTCAGGCCGCCGTGGTTTTCCGCTTCGAGCGCGCGGCGCACCGCGGCGTCGACGTCGTTCGATCCGGGACCGTCGTGGAGCAGGTTGCAGGCGGCCAGCAGCGTCGAGGCACAGCCGAGTGTCAGCAGCGTTTGAAACTTCATGGAGATCCGTTGTCGAGTAAACGTCGGGGGGCGCGCGGGAACACGTTCGCCGGCCGGTATGCCGCGTAGTCTGCAACGTCCGCGTGTCGTTCGCGGTATCCATTTGTAACCAATTGCACGGACGCGATCGCCCGCTGCCGCGCCCGCGCCTACTGCCGCTCCTGCTTCACGCGGCTGACGAGCTGCGTCGGGCTCACGAACTGCAGCGCGATCACGACCCACACGAGCGTGATGACCATGTAGATCATCGCCATCGCGTCGATCGACTGCGGCGCGCGCACGCCGGTCGAGAACACCGCGTAATACAGCGCGACGACGAGCGTCTGCGTGCTCGGGCCCGCGGTGAAGAACGTCAGCTCGAACATCCCGATCGTGCGCACCAGCACGAGCAGCCCGGCCGCGAGCATGCCCGGCACGAGCAGCGGCAGCAGCACGTAGCGGAAATAGCGCCACGTATTCGCGCCGAAGATGCGCGCGGCGGCTTCGAGATTCGGGTCGATCTGTTCGATGAACGGCGTCATCACGAGGATCACGAACGGCAGCGCCGGCACGAGGTTCGCGAGGATCACGCCCGGCAGCGTGCCCGCGAGCCCGACCTTGTACATCACGGTCGCCATCGGAATCCCGTACGTGACGGGCGGCACCATCAGCGGCAGCAGGAACACCAGCAGCGCGAAGCGCTTGCCGCGAAACTGCACGCGCGCGAGCGCATAGGCGGCCGGCACGCCGAGCGCGATCGACAGCAGCACGACCGCGCCGACGACCTCGACAGTTACCCACAGCACGCTCGCGAGCTGGAAGTCCAGCCACGCCTTCGCATACCAGCGCAGCGTGAAGCCCTGCGGCAGCGGCGTGCCGAACCAGCGCGTCGCGACCGAGTTCACCGCGACGGTCGCGATCAGCAGCATCACGTTCAGCAGGAAGAACGCCATCAGCCCCCAGACGAGCGCCTTCCAGGCACGGCCGGCGAGGTTGCTTCTCATCTTTTGCGGCTGCCTCGCATCGACGGGCCGTGCATCGGGCGAACCCTGCTTCGGCGGCCAGGCCGGCGCGGCACGATTGTCGGTCGCCATCAGCCCTTGCCCCCCGTCACCGGCCCCGTGTAGAAGAAGCGGCGCGCGCCGAGCATCGATGCGACCACCAGCAACTGCACGAAGCCCATCACGATCGCGATCGCCGACGCGAGCGAATAGTCGTAGCTCTCGAACGCGGCCTCGGCCGCCGCGATCGAGATCACGCGTGTCGGCCCGGCCGGCGCGCCGAGCAGCACGGCCGACGGGAACACCGAGAACGCTTGCACGAACGACAGGCACGCGGCCATCGTGAGCCCCGGCACGAGCAACGGCAGGTAGATCTGCCGGAACTGCTGCCACGGGTTCGCGCCGAGCGTCGCGGCCGCGCGCGCGAGCGTCGGGTCGATGCCGCTGATGTACGACAGCATCAGCAGGAATGCGAACGGAAAGCCCGACACGATCAGCGACAGCAGCACGCCCCAGTAGTTGTGCGTGAGGCGCACTTCGTCGGTGTACAGGTGCAGCCCCTGCAGCGCCTGCGGGAACCAGCCGTTCGGCCCGAAGTACGTGAGCATCCCGTCGGCGACGAGCACCGTGCCGAGCGTGACGGGAATCACGAGCAGCGTCGTGACGAACTTCTGGTACGCCGAATGGCGGCGCAGCGCGAACGCGACGGGCACCGACACGCCGACATTGAGCAGCGTGGCCGGCACCGCGAGCTTCAGCGTGACGAGCACGGTCGGCCACATCGCGGTATCGGTGAAGAACTGCACGTAGTTCGCGAGCGCGCCGCCGCCGTTCGTCGGCTGGAACGACAGCACGAGGCCGTACGCGAACGGATAGATGAACAGCGCGACGATGAACCCGAGCGCGGGCGTGACGAGCCAGGCCTTCGCGTCGCGCGGCGCGCCGGCCGCAAGCGTGCTCATGCAGCCTCCCGGCGGGACAGCGCTGCGGTCGGGCGGCTCATGCCGCGTCTCCCGCATAGACGAGCGTGCGCGACGGCGCGACGCGCAGCCGCAACCGTTCGCCTTCCGAGAATTCGCCGGCGACGCGCGCCCAGATCGAACCGAACGGCGCGATCGCGCGAATCAGCGAGTCGCGGCCGCCGTACTCGACCGTTTCGACCGTCGCGTCGAACGCGTTGTTGCCGGCGTTGTCGCCGGCGTCGTCCGCGCGCTCGATGTCGTCGGGGCGCAGCGCGACCACGACGTCCTTCGCGTCGAAGCCGGCCATCGGCACGCCCGCGAGACGCACGCCGCCGGCCGAGACGTTCACGCAGTCGCCGGCCATCCCTTCGAGCGTGAACGGCAGCACGTTGCGATAGCCCATGAAGCGCGCGACATGCAGGTTGTGCGGGCGCGTGTAGACGTCCTTCGGCGACGCGACCTGCTGCACGACGCCCTCCTTCATCACGACGATGCGGTCGGCCATCGACAGCGCCTCGTCCTGGTCGTGCGTCACGTAGATCGTCGCGCGTTCGAGCTGCGTGTGGATACGGCGGATCTCCGCACGCATCTCGATGCGCAGCTTCGTGTCGAGGTTCGACAGCGGCTCGTCCATCAGCACGAGCGGCGGCTCGATGACGATCGCGCGCGCGATCGCGACGCGCTGCTGCTGCCCGCCCGACAACTGCCCGGGCAGCTTGCCCTCATGGCCGACGAGCTGCACGAGTTCGAGCGCCTGCTGCGCGCGCCGCCGCGTTTCCTGCTTCGCCATGCCGCGCATCTTGAGGCCGAAGCCGACGTTGTCGAGCACCGACATGTGCGGAAACAGCGCGTAGTTCTGGAACACCATGCCGAAGCCGCGGCGCTCGGGCGGCAGCACGTCGATGCGCGTGTCGTCGAGCCAGATGCCGCCGCTCGTGAGCGGCTGCAGCCCCGCGATGCAGTTCAGCGCGGTCGACTTGCCGCAGCCCGACGGGCCGAGCAGCGCGATGAACTCGCCGCGCCGGATCTCGAGGTCGAGCCCGTCCAGCGCGGCGACCTGCGCGCCCTCCGCATTGGTGAAGCTGCGGGACACGCCGTCGAGCCGCAAGCGTTCGAAACTGTGCTTCATTGCGCGAACTCCATGCACGCGGGCGCCGCGGCGCCCGCCGGTTCAAGCGTCACTTCGATTTCTGCGAACCGATCTCGCGATCCCACTTCTGGAACGCGGCGACCATCGCCTGCGCGTTGAGCGGCTGCACGTGCGGACGATCGGCGAGCAGCTTCGCGTATTCGGGGCGGCCGAACTTGCGGATCACCTCCTGGCTGTGCGCGGGCGCCATCTCGAGCGTCACGCCCTTCACCGCCGGGCCCGGATAGAAATAGCCGTCGTCGTAGGTCATCGCCTGCTGCGCCGGTTCGAGCAGAAAGTTCATCAGCTTGAACAGCACGTCGAGCTTTTCCTTCGGCACGCCCTTCGGAATCACCATGTAGTGCGCGTCGTTGACCCACGTCATGTTGTCGAACGCCTGGACCCGGAACTCGGCCGGCACGATGCCGAGCGCGCGCGGGTTGAGATCCCAGCCGGTGACGGTCACGGTCATGTCGCGGGTGCCCTCGCCGAGCTCCTTCATCACGGCCGACGTGCCGCCCGGGTAATACGGCACGCAGTCGTTCAACGCCTTCAGGAACGCCCAGGTCTTGTCCCAGCCGTTGATCGGGTCCTGCGGATTCTTGTCGCCGAGCACGTACGGCAGCCCCATCAGGAACGTGCGGCCGGGGCCCGAATTCGCCGGGCGTGCGTAGATCAGCTTGTTCGGGTGCGCCTTGCACCACGCGAGCAACTGGTCGGGCGTCTTCGGCGGGTTGCTCACCTTCGCCGGGTTGTATTCGAGCAGCGGGCCGGCCGGCATGTAGGTGACGGCGAGACCGAAGCCCTGCGCGAGATCCTGCATCTTGCGCGGGCCGGGCGCGTATTTGTCGAGCACGCCGGGGAACGCGGCCGCGTCGTCGGGCAGCAGTTTCTGCCACAGGTTCTGTTCGATGCCGGCGGCCAGCGCG
Organism: Burkholderia sp. DN3021; assembly: GCF_049805555.1. NCBI lineage: Bacteria > Pseudomonadati > Pseudomonadota > Betaproteobacteria > Burkholderiales > Burkholderiaceae > Burkholderia > Burkholderia sp. DN3021. Next base: position 34,927 of record NZ_JBNCAB010000072.1, read on the forward strand.
TCGGTGCCCGTCAGCACGAGGTCGATGTCGGAGCGCCCGGCCGCCTGCATCGCCTTGATCTTGCCCGGCAACTGCGGCGCCGGCGCGTTCGTGAACGTGACGTTCGATACGAGGTTCGGGTTCTTGTCCTTGAACGCTTCGATGGCCTTCTGCGTGAGCTGCAGGTTGCCCGCGACGTCGACGATGTTCAGCGACACGGGCGCGGCAACGGCCGTCGCGGCCCCTGCCGCCGTCAGCGTGAAGCCCAGCGCGACGGCAATCCGGCGGGCACGGCGCGCGATCGTGGTTGTGTTCATGTCTCCTCGCTTCGGTCGGTGGATGGGACCTTTCTTTCGGGAAATCATGACGGCGTTATACGATGTCGGTCAACAAAAAACCATGACGCGCGGGGCGGGACTTTCCCTGACAAAAACCTTCCGCTATGTTGTGATTCAACAGGTCGAACGGATGCCAAGTGTGCTGCGGCAGTTTGAATGCAGCGTGTTAGGACATCGTATGTCGGCGTGTGGGGGGCAGAATCAGGCCGGTGCGTCGGAACGCCCGACCGGCGCGTTTCGTGGGAGGAATGCAACGTCGACCGGATATCCGGAAGAGGTATCGAGCCCGTGCAGGTTATCGGCGCGCGGTCATCAAGACAAGGCCGCAGAGAATGGCTGCGTGAGGCAGGGTTTCAACGGGACAGGGACAATTCCCAGACCGCACTGAAATACTCGGCCAGTTCCTCGCTCGTGACGCTGCCGTCGGCGACATCGACCATGAGGTCTTCGAGATCGGCAAGGCGAGGAATCGAGATACCTTGCCGCTCCATATACGTCAATGCGCAAGTGAGGCCGGTACGCTTGTTTGCATCATTAAACACATGGCCGCGCGCGATTGCGATGGCATAGGTCGCGGCAATACGGAACACGTCATCAAGTCCCGCGTAATGAACATGATTTCGACGCGATGCAAGGCAGCCTCGACGCCGCCTCGGCCGGCATGAGCGAAACCGCTGAGGCCGCCGAGGTCCCGGATGATCTCTGCCAGAGCACGTCGACCGCATCGTTCAGCCCGGCCGCGCCGAACCCCGGCCGCCGCCTGCATCGATTCCGGGGATCGGCTACAGTGGGCGTTTTTCGGCGCGGCCCGCCGCCCGCCGTGTCGAGCCCCAGGCGCGACACGCAGCGATACGGCGGACGCGGATCATCCACTTCGACGAGCGAACCTCCATGCCCGACCTGTCCGCCTTCCCGATCACGCAAAAGTGGCCGGCCCAGCATCCCGACCGTCTCCAGCTCTACTCGCTGCCGACGCCGAACGGCGTCAAGGTATCGATCATGCTCGAGGAAACCGGCCTGCCGTACGAGCCGCATCTCGTGCGCTTCGACACGAACGACCAGTTGTCGCCCGCGTTCCTGTCGCTGAACCCGAACAACAAGATCCCGGCGATCATCGATCCGAACGGCCCCGACGGCAAGCCGCTGCCGCTGTTCGAATCGGGCGCGATCCTGATCTATCTCGCGGACAAGACCGGCCAGCTGATCCCGAAGGATCTCGCCGGCCGCTACGAGACGATCCAGTGGGTGATGTTCCAGATGGGCGGCATCGGCCCGATGTTCGGCCAGGTCGGCTTCTTCCACAAGTTCGCCGGCCGCGACTACGAGGACAAGCGCCCGCGCGACCGCTACGTCGACGAGTCGATGCGCCTGCTCGGCGTGCTCGACGCGCATCTCGCAAACCGCAAGTGGATGATGGGCGACACGTACACGATCGCCGACATCGCGATCTTCCCGTGGGTGCGCAACCTCGTCGGCTTCTACGAAGCGGGCGATCTGGTCGGCTTCAGCGAATTCCGGCACGTCGCGCGGGCGCTCGACGCGTTCGTCGCGCGTCCGGCCGTCGCGCGCGGGCTCAATATCCCGGCACGCAGCTGACCGGCGACGCGGGCGCGCCGTGTGCGGCCCGCGATAATCCGCGCAGCCCGCCGCATTGCGCGGCGGGTGTCGCTTCTTTCCGTTCGGCGCGTTCGCGCCCGCCGTTCGCCGACGTTACTTTCGTCCCGACCCTTCCGACCCTTCCGGTCGTTCCGGTCGTTCCGGTCGTTCCGGTCGTTCCGGTCGTTCCGGTCGTTCCGGTCGTTCCGGCGCTCCGTCGGCCAGCCCCGCCAGCAACTTTCCGAGCAATTGCGACAACTGCGCCTGTTCCGCGTCCGACAGCGCGGCCAGCAGCGCGCGCTGGTTGTCGATATGCGCGACGACTGCTTCGTCGATCAGCGCGCGGCCGGTTTCCGTCAGCGCGACGAGCGTGCCGCGCCCGTCGGCCGGGTTCGGCCGGCGCTCGACCCAGCCGGCCTTCTGCAGCCGGTCGATGCGCGCGGTCATCCCGCCCGACGACATCATCAGCGCGTCGTACAGCGCGGTCGGCGTCAGCGCGAACGGCGCACCGCCGCGCCGCAGCGTCGCGAGCACGTCGAATTCGCCCGGCTGCATCCCGTAGCGCGCAAACAGCGGATTGAGACGGTCGCGCGCGATCACCAGCGCGGCTTCCTGCAGCCGCCCCATCACGACCATCGACGACGCGTCGAGATCCGGACGCTCGGCGCGCCATTGCGCGAGCGCATGCGCGGCTCGATCCATTAACCCTCCTCGGCTCACCAGTTATCTTGACGTCGAGATAAATCGGCATTTATCTTTATGTCGAGATACTTTACATGAAAACGCACGGCGCCCGGACGGACGCCGTGCACCGATACAGAGGGCCTGTCGATGAATCGTTTCACTACCCCCGGATGGCGGCTCGCCGCCATCGTGCTCGTCGGGCTGAACCTGCGGCCGGCGCTCGCCGCCGTCGGCCCGCTGCTCGACATGATCCAGCGCGCGACCGGCATCGGCGACGGCGCGGCCAGCCTGCTGACGACGATCCCGATCCTGCTGATGGGGCTCGGTGCGCTGAGTGCGCGGCGCCTGCAGCGCGTGACGGGCATCGCGGGCGGCGTAGGGCTCGGCGTCGCGCTGATCGGGCTGGCCTGCGTATCGCGCATCGGCGCGCAGCACGCGTGGCTGCTGCTCGCGAGCGCCTGCTGCGCGGGCGTCGGGATCGCGATGGTGCAGGCGCTGCTGCCCGGTTTCGTAAAGGCGCATTTCGCGACACGCGTCGGCGGCGCGATGGGCGTCTATTCGACGTCGATCATGGGCGGCGCGGTGCTCGCGAGCGTCGTCGCGCCGTTCGCCGCGGCGCGCTGGGGCTGGCTCGCCGCGCTCGCGGGCTGGGCGCTGC